>JBHPEQ010000010.1:0-45756 GCA_042576845.1 Planctomycetota bacterium | reverse complement strand
TGCTTTTTCTTGTGGTTCCTGTTTTTCCTCCGGCTCTTGTTCTTCCTTCGCTTGCTGTTGAGTTCCCTTCTCAGAAGTTTCTTCATCGGTTTGTCCTTCACCGGCAAAAATTGTGTGTGGGAAAATGACGCCGCAATTAAAAGGCGGGTATTTCTCTATTGTCATTTCATAAGGGATGAAGGTAAATTCCTCGTTTTCCCAGAGACCAATAGCTTTTTGAGTGTCATCCTTGAGCTTGCCGATAAAGGTGCTGTTTTGTTCAAAATGGCTGTGAGTTTGTAATTGTTCACGGAATACTTTGTCCCAGGAGCTGACTAATAGATTGCCGGTTTCCCTTATGGCGTCTTCGGTTTCCTCGGCGTCCTTTTTTGAGCCGTGTTTTCTGGCTTCCAGTATCTTTTGTTCCGGCTGGCTAACGATAATGCCGGCAAGCATAAATAATCCCTCCTGGCCAAAAATTAGCCCGAAATCGCCGGATAATTCTCCCTCGGCCTTGATGGTATAAACGGCGGTCAACTTTTTAAAATTCTTTTCAAGACCTTTTACGGTCTCTGAAACTGGTTCACGCCGAGCACATTTCATAGTAACATCAAGCATTTCGGAAATGTCCTCACAAAAACCATCAAAGGCCTCCTGAGTTAACTCTACAAGCTGTGATTTTATATTTGTTTTTACTGCTGTCATTTTAACTTCCTCTCAGAGATTTCTCTGTCAATAATGAACATACCAATATACTCAATACAACAGACCTTTGGCCTCTGGGCAGTGGTCTTCGGTCTAACATCATCCGAGTTCCCTATCGTCTTAACCAAATACCCCCTTCTCCCGTCTAATCTTTTTTCAGTTCTATCGATGAAAGTTAATTTAGAAGACTTGCATTATCGGGCACAGATGCTATACTCAGGTAGATTTTAAGCTGTTTTTTAGCAGAGGTTTACTGTATGAAAGTGCTATTAGATTCCGAACAGATTGCCCGGGTTCTCGACGATTTGACTTCTCGGATTGTCTCTGTCGCTCCGGGACTCTCGGATATTGCGGTAATAGGTATTCGCAGCAGAGGAGAGATTCTTGGCCGAAGGCTGTCTGAGCGGTTGTCCAAAACGTTGAAAAAAGAAGTTCCCAGCGGGGTTCTGGATATCACTCTTTACCGTGATGATTTGAATTCGCCGAAAGGCAATGACCAGCCAAGGGTTCGAACGACTGAGATTGGCTTCAATATAGATGATAAAATTATTATTCTGGTTGATGATGTACTTTATTCGGGCAGGTCGACTCGTGCTGCTCTCGATGCATTGATAGATTTGGGCAGGCCTATGGCGATTCGGCTGGCGGTGCTTGTTGACAGGGCGGGCAGGGAGTTTCCGATACAGGCCGATTTCGCAGGTATTAAAAGCGATGTTGAGCCGGGTAAGTCAGTGCAGGTTAATCTTGTGGAGTCGGACGGCAAAGACGAGGTGGTTGTAGAGTAGTCGGCGACTATCAGCGGCTCGAATAGAACCGAGGTAGTTATGGCATTGAAGAGAAAGAGTAAGCAGTACAAGTGGAGTCGGAAGCATTTGCTTGGGTTGCGTGAGCTCAGTGCTGAGGAGATTGGCTATATACTTGATACGGCGGAAGGGTTCGAGCAGGTAAGCAAGCGGTCGGTCAAAAAGGCGCCGGCATTGCGCGGCAAGGTTATAGTGAATCTGTTCTTTGAGGACAGCACACGAACTTTGAACAGCTTTAAGCTGGTTGCAAGCAGGTTAAGCGCAGACGTAATAGAATTCACAAAGAAGGCGAGTTCGGTAAGCAAGGGTGAGACACTGCTGGATACGGCAAAGAATCTCGAGGCGATGGGGATTGATATTGTGGTGATTCGTCACAGTGCCGGAGGGGCACCGAAATTTTTGAGCAGGAATATCAATGCATGCGTAATCAATGCCGGTGACGGGTTCTGCGAGCATCCGACACAGGGACTTCTGGATGTTTATACGATTCGTAAAATCAAGGGGACTCTTAAAGGATTGAAGATAGCGATTGTCGGCGATATAGCGCACTCACGGGTTGCCCGCAGCGACATGTGGGCGATGACGAAGCTCGGCGCCGAGGTGACATTTGTGGGTCCGCCGACGCTGATGCCGACACAGGTAAATCGGCTGCCTGTTAATGTAAGTTATTCTCTCGATGAAGTCATCGATAAAGTAGATGTAATAAATATGCTCAGGATACAGTTTGAGCGGCTTGGCGGCAATCCCTTTCCGTCGGTGCGGGAATACTCACATTATTTCGGATTAACCGTGGAACGAATGAAAAAGGCAAAGCCCGATATTCTGGTGATGCATCCTGGCCCGATTAACCGAGGGCTTGAGATGGAAAGTGAAGTGGCGGACGGGAAGAACAGCGTTATCTTAGAGCAGGTCAAAAACGGACTGGCGGTACGTATGGCGGTGCTGTTCCTCGTGAACCAGGCTGCAGCGCAGAAGGATTAAGATTATTATGGGATCAGTCTTATTGATAAAAAATGGTCGTTTGATTGACCCTGCGAACGGTATTGATGAAAAGGGTGATGTCTTGATAGTAGATGAGAAGTTTGCAGAGGTGGGCAAGATTAAAAAGCAGGACACGGAGACTGTAATTGACGCTTCAGGAAAGCTGGTTGTGCCTGGTTTGATTGATATTCATGTTCACTTTCGCGAGCCTGGCGATGAGGAAGAGGAGACAATATCGAGCGGTTCTGCGGCGGCGGTGGCGGGCGGTTTTACGTCGGTTGTATGTATGCCGAATACTCGGCCTCCTATCGAGAATGAGACCGATGTTGAATATATTCATCGCAAGGGCAGGCAGGCAAGAAAGACGCACGTTTATACGATGGGTGCTATTACAAAGAATCGCGAGGGAGTTGAGCTTGCGGAGATGGGATTTATGACGGAAGCAGGCGCCATTGGTTTTACTGACGACAGCAGTGGAGTTCAGGATGCAGCGGTGATGCTTCGGGCATTGAAATATGCGGGGATGTTTGATGTGATAATAGCTCAGCATTGTCAGGATAACGGATATGGGGGCAACGGTGTGATGAATTCGGGATATTATTCTACGGTATTGGGTTTGCCTGGGATAGATGCTTTGGCGGAGGAGGCGATGCTGTGGCGTGATATTCAGCTTATCAGGAAGATTCGCCCTGAGCGGATACGTTACCACGTTCAGCATATTTCGACGGCAGGGTCGGTAAAGCTGATACGCGAAGCGAAGAAAGAGTCGCTTCCGATTACTTGTGAGGTAACGCCTCACCATTTGCTTTTAACCGAGGAGAGCTGCGGCGAATATGATACGAATTATAAGGTCAACCCTCCCTTGCGGACGGCCAAGGATATAAAGGCCTTGAAGCAGGCGATAGCAGAGGGTTTGGTTGATGCCTTGGCCAGCGACCATGCGCCGCATTTGCAGAGTGAAAAGGAGCTGGAATTTTTGACGGCACCGTTTGGTATTGCGAGTCTTGAATGTGTGCTGGGACTTTATGTTAAGGCGCTTGTGGAGCCGGGCATTGTTGATTGGCCTGGTTTGGTGAAATTGATGACGGCAGGACCGGCAAGCATCATCGGTATTGATAAAGGGACACTCAGTATAGGCAAGCAGGGTGATGTTACAATTATCGACCCGGAAGCTGAGTACGAGATTGACGTTAATAGATTCCGCTCAAAGAGCAGAAATTGTCCGTATCACGGATGGAAGGTTAAGGGTAAAGTTGTGAAGACAATTGTGGGCGGAGAGATAAGATTTTCTTTTTGTGAGTGAGAAAATGCCGTTTATCATTGACGGTTATAATTTGCTGCATTCGATATGCAATGTAGATGATGATTGGGAGACGGTCGGCGATATCAGATTGTGCCATATCGTCGGCAGATATTTGAAGCTGACCGGCGAGAAGGGAGAGATAGTTTTTGACGGGACGGGCCCGCCGGAGAAAAGTCAATTTGAAAACATAAGCGGGCTTGAGGTTATCTTTTCCGGCTTGTCCAGCGATGCGGATACGGTAATAGAGAATAAGATACAGGCCAGCAGCGCTGTGAAGGACTTGACCGTAGTCAGCAGTGACCGCCGGCTTCGCAAGGCGGCGCGGGTTCGTAAAGCGACAGCGATGAAGTCGGAGGAATTCTGGGATAAAGTTACCAGGCGTTTGAGACGCAGGAAAAAAGTGACTAAGGAACCTTCCGCGAAGAGATTGGGTCTAACAGAGAGTGAGACGGAGCAATGGCTAAAGTATTTTGGTATAGAAGAGTAATTTTTTTCTTAGTTAACCTGCAGCAATGCGGAGTCAAATCTCAACCCAGTGAAAAGTTGCGTTTAAATCTATGTGTGAATCGAAGAAAGACAGTAAAGGGCTGATAAGAGAGGAATGGAGGCAGACATTTGATGCGGTGCCGGACTTGATTGCCATTCTGGATAGTCAGTGCCATATTGTTCGCGTCAATAAAGCTATGACGGAGCGGTTGAGTTTATCTCAGGAAGAATGCGAAGGTCAAATCTGTTATAAAGTGCTACACGGGACAGATGAACCTCCGATTTTTTGTCCCCATTTACAATTGATGAATGATGGTAAGGAGCATACGGCGGAACTGAATATAGAGCGACTAAAAGGCGATTTTATTGTAAGCGTCTCACCATTATTTGATGAAGAGGGGAAACTGATCGGCTGTGTTCATGTTGCCCGAGATATAACCGAGCACAAGAAGGCGGAGGAGGCGCTGAAGGAATCCGAAAAAAGATACAGGGCTCTTTTTCAAGGTTCTGCAGAGGGGATAGTTGCTGCGGACATTGAAACAAAGAAATTCAGATATGCGAATCCTGCCATATGCAGGATGCTGAGATATACCGAAGAGGAATTGACACAAATGGGAGTTCAAGATATTCATCCTAAAGAGGATTTGGAGCGTATCCTTTGTGAATTTGAGGCCCAGGCCTGTGGTGACAAGGCGTTAGCACTCAATATCCCTTGTTTATGCAAGGACGGGACAATAATATATGCAGATATTAACACAGCGAAAATTGTGATAGATGGCAGAGAATGCAATGTTGGTTTTTTCACAGATATAACAGCTCGTAGGTGGGCTCAAGAAGAAATTGAGAGGCTTGCCAAATTTCCCGCGGAGGACCCAAATCCAGTACTCAGGGTATCAAAGGACTGCACAATTCTCTACGCCAACAGTGCCAGTTCTGTCGTGCTCGAGACATGGGATAGGCAGGTGGGGCAACGTCTGCCGGAACTATGCTGCAAGCGGATAAAAGAGGTTTTAAGCTCGGGTAAGGTCTCAATATTTGAGTTTCCCTGTCATGATGGCAGGATATTTGAAGTAACACTGGCACCTATGGTGGAATCAGGCTATGTAAATGCTTATGGTTTGGACATCACCGAGCACAAAAGAGCCGAGCAGGTGATTCATGACAGCGAAGAAAAGTATCGTCGGCTCGTTGAAAATCTAAGGCAGGAGTATTTTTTTTATAGCCACAGACCTGATGGAGTTTTTGAATATATCAGCCCTTCGATCACACAAGTTCTTGGATATTCTGAGCAGGAATTTCTAAAACATTATACAGAATATCTTACCGACAATCCCATTAACAAAGAGGTTATACATCACAGCGAATTGAGTGTACAGGGCAAGCAGCAGCCGCCTTACGAGGTTGAGATTTTCCATAAGGATGGCAGTATCCACAGGTTAGAAGTTGCAGAAGCTCCTGTGTTTGATGAACAAGGAAAAGTAATAGCAGTAGAAGGTATTGCCCATGACATCACGGAGCGTTTGCGGGCAGAGGTGGAGCTTCAGAAGGCACGTGATGAGCTTGAGATAAGAGTTGAGCAACGAACTGCCGACCTTGGGGCGGTTGTCAAGGAGCTTAAGAGCCAGATTGCAGAGCGAAAGAGGGCTGAGGAAAAGCTAATTGTTTATCAAAAGGAGCTACGGTCTTTGGCATCAGAGTTATTTTTAGCAGAAGAACGTTTGCGCCGGCGGATAGCAAGCAATGTTCATGACAATATCGGTCAGAGTCTTGCAATGTCGAAGATGAAATTAGAGTCACTTAGTGAATCAATTTCATCGCCTGAGCTGGTTCGAACATTAGAAGAGGTTCGCAATCTTCTTGCGGCGGCGATTGTCAACAGTCGTTCTTTAACGAGCCAGTTGAGTCCGCCGGTGCTGTATGAGCTTGGTTTTGAGGCGGCACTTGAGTGGCTGGTCAAGGATGCCCGTCAGGAGTATGGGTTTTCGGCAGAGTTTGAAGATGATGGTCGAAGCAAGCCGTTGAGCGATGATGTTCGAGTTTTGTTGTTTCAGGCGGTTCGAGAGCTGCTTGTCAATGTTGCCAAACATGCTCAGGCGCAAAGCGTGCGTGTTTGCGTTCAGAGGAGCGGTGAGGGGATACAGGTTAATGTTGAGGACGATGGTACAGGTTTTGATATATTGGAGCATGATTCCGTCGGGACAAAGACGAGTGGTTTTGGGCTGTTTAGTATACGCGAACGATTGGGACATATTGGAGGCCATTGTGAAGTTGAATCGAAGCCGGGTTCCGGAACTTGTGTGAGACTTAGGGTTCCGGTTGACGGTAATAGTCAAAAAGATAGGGAACCAGAGAAATGAGTATAAAGATATTGATAGCGGATGACCATAAGATAACGAGAGAAGGGCTTCGCTCGTTAGTCGAGAAAGAAGACGACATGGAGGTTGTAGCGGAGGCAGAAAATGGCCGCAGTGCTGTCAGCAAAACAAAAGAAGTGATGCCGGATATTGTAATTATGGATGTTAGTATGCCGGATTTGAACGGTGTGGGAGCTTGCCGCAAGATTGTTGATAGTTCCCCTAAAGTTAAGGTAATTGGCTTGTCAATGCATTCTGATACCCTTTTTATAGCAGAGATGTTGAAAAGCGGAGCTTCGGGTTATTTGCTTAAAGATTGCGCCTTTGAAGAATTAGCACGGGCAATTCGAGAAGTTATCAAGGGCAAGACCTATTTGAGTCCTGGAATATCGTCGGTTTTAGTCGAAGACTATTTGCATCGTCTCTCGAAAAGCAAGGTCTCGGCTTCGGAAGGTGTGCTCACTGACAGAGAACGGGAGATTTTGCAGCTTTTGGCGGAAGGGCAAACCACCAAGCAAATTGCTTTGAAGCTGCATATCAGCGTCAAAACGGTAGAGACGCATCGTCGGCAGATGATGAATAAGCTGGATATTCACTCCGTTGCTGAGCTTACGAAATATGCCCTCCGCAAAGGTCTTACATCACTTGAATCATAGATTAAGCCGAACACAGTTGGGTTTGGGCAGGCATTTTTTTATATCAGGAATTTCTACCCCCAAAATCAGGGATAACCTGATGGAAAAGTTTGCGTGAAAGATGTATAATTATTATGTATAATCGTTGGCGAAGGTTAATTTGCCAATAATTATATGGTGAATTATACTTTCTCCTTAGGGAAAAGGAGTATCGCCTAAGCGTTTATTTATGGCCATTTGGGTGTGGTGTTCATAAATTGTCTTGGTGTGATGCTCCTTTTTTCTTTTGCTTTTTATCTTTGCCGGTTCCCGTCTCATGTTCAGGACTAAGGTTCATCGGCCTTTCGCATATCAATAAGTCATATACGAGTTTACCGGCAGAGCAAAAACCGATTCTGAATGAAACTGGAAGGGGAGCATTATTTTGCATTCAGGTCAATTCCAGAGAATTTTAATTGCCTCAACCAGCTTAAAGTTGTATAAACAGCTTTCAGGGATATGTGAATGAACAGACGCTGATTTTGGTCAGCCCTTTATACGCTTGAAGGCGAAATTTGTTAATGAGCGTGCTTTAAAGACAGTGAAGTTTGACGAGGTCTTTGAAGCTCGGTTAGTTGTGGTTTATGTTTTAAGAAAGGTAGAAATAATGACTCGGAGAATGATTACTATTGACGGCAATACGGCGGCGGCATCAGTAGCTCACGCCACCAACGAAGTGATAGCTATATATCCAATAACGCCGAGTTCATCGATGGGTGAAATAGCGGATGCCAAATCGGCGAACGGAGAGGCCAATATCTGGGGAACGGTTCCATCAGTTACAGAGATGCAGTCAGAAGGAGGTGCATCGGGAGCAATCCACGGCGCATTGGCAACGGGTGCATTGACGACGACTTTTACGGCATCTCAAGGTTTATTGTTGATGATACCGAATATGTATAAGATTGCGGGAGAATTGCTTCCGACGGTATTTCATATTTCTGCCAGGTCGCTGGCCTGTCAGGCACTTTCCATTTTTGGCGACCATTCTGACGTGATGGCCTGCCGGCAGACTGGTTTCGCAATGTTCAGCTCCTGTAATATTCAGGAGATTATGGATTTTGCGCTGATTGCTCAACAGTCAACGCTTGCCTCGAGAGTGCCTTTTTTGCACTTTTTTGACGGTTTCAGAAACAGTCATGAAGTTCAGAAGGTCGAAGAGCTGACGTTTGATGATATGCAAGCAATAATTGATGATAAACTTATTTCTCAAGCCAAGCAGCGGGCGTTGTCGCCGGACAGGCCGATGATTAGCGGAACAGCACAGAATCCGGATGTTTATTTCCAGGGCAGAGAAACAGTGAACAAGTATTATTTGGCAGTACCGAAGATTGTTCAGGAGACGATGGATAAATTTGCCAAAGTGGTGGGACGCAGTTATCACCTTTTCGATTATGTTGGCGCCAAGGATGCGGAAAAGGTAATTATTATGATGGGTTCCGGGGCGGAGACTGCACATGAGACGGCGGAATATCTTGCATCCAAAGGAGAAAAAGTGGGCGTTGTAAAAGTGCGCCTTTTCAGGCCTTTCAGCACCAAAGCTTTTATTGAAGCGTTGCCGGAGACTGTTAAGAAGATAGCGGTATTGGACAGGACAAAAGAACCAGGTTCGCTTGGTGAACCTTTATATCTTGATGTTCGAACTTCAATCGGCGAGGCGATGGCGGCCGGGCAGGCACCTTTTGATAAATATCCTGTCGTTGTCGGTGGCCGGTATGGATTGGGCTCGAAGGAGTTTACCCCGGCTATGGTCAAAGCTGTTTATGACAATCTTGATGCAGCGGAGCCGAAGAATGGTTTTACGGTCGGCATCATCGACGATGTAACAAATACGAGTCTTGAAATAGACGAATCTTTTGAGATTTCCAGTGAGGGAATGTTTTCAGGGATGTTTTACGGGCTTGGTTCTGATGGGACGGTAGGAGCAAATAAGAACTCGATAAAAATTATCGGTGATCAGACAGAAAACCACGCTCAGGGATACTTTGTGTATGATTCAAGGAAAGCAGGTGCGGTAACAATCTCTCATCTTAGATTTGGGCAGCGGGATATCCGAAGACCGTACCTTATAGGGAAGGCGGATTTTGTCGCCTGTCATAATCCCAGTTTCCTGGAGAAGTATGATATGCTTTCTTCGGTTCGCCAAGGCGGAACGTTTTTGCTGACCACCAGCTACGGCAAAGATGAGGTTTGGGATACATTGCCGCAGGAGGTTCAAAAGCAGCTCATCGATAAGAAGCTGAAGTTTTATATCATTGATGCGATTTTGCTTGCCCAGGAACTTGGTTTGGGTGCACGAATTAATGTGATTATGCAGACGGCGTTTTTTAAAATCAGTAATATTCTACCGGCTGATATGGCAACTGCCGCCATCAAGGATGCAGTTAAGAAGACATACGGCAAAAAGGGTCAGAAAGTTGTCGAGATGAATAATGCGGCTGTAGATGGTGCACTCGAAAAGATATATGAAGTTGAGGTGCCGGCTAAGGTTACAAGCAAGCTCAAGATGCAGCCGCCTGTTCCGGAGGATGCACCTGAATTTGTCAAAGAGGTTACGGCTGAGCTTTTGGCCCGCCGGGGAGACAAGCTGCCGGTCAGCAAAATGCCTGTGGATGGCAAGTTTCCGACCGGGACAACACAGTATGAAAAACGTAATATAGCGGTTAATATCCCTGTATGGGAGCCGGATGTTTGTATTCAGTGCGGCAGGTGCTCTCTGGTTTGTCCGCATGCGGCAATAAGGATAAAGGCGTATGATCCGAAATATAAGGAAAAGGCGCCACAAACATTCAAGAGTGTTGATGCAAAGGGCAAGGAATTTTCGGGAATGAAATTTACCGTTCAGGTGGCGCCGGAGGACTGTACGGGATGCGAAGCTTGTGTAGAAATCTGTCCTGCTCAGGCCAAAGACGAGAACAAAAAGCCCACAGGCAAGAAAGCAATAAATATGTCGCTGCAGGAGCCGTTACGCAGGCAGGAGCGGGAGAATTATAAATATTTTCTTTCCATTCCTAATACAGATCCGAATCTTTTCAAGCTCGATACGGTTAAGGGCAGTCAGCTTGCGCAGCCGTTGTTTGAGTATTCCGGTGCCTGCGCCGGCTGCGGTGAGACGGGTTATGTTAAGCTGCTGACTCAACTGTTCGGCGACAGGGCGATGATTGGCAATGCGACTGGTTGTTCGTCTATTTACGGTGGTAATCTTCCGACAACGCCTTACACCAAACGAGCTGACGGCAGAGGACCTACCTGGAGTAACAGTTTGTTTGAGGATAACTCAGAATTTGCGATGGGTATGCGTCTGACTGTGGATAAATTTAAGGAGCGCGCTCTTAGTCTGTTGGGACAAGTGGCAGAGAAGGGATGTGTGGAGAGTGATTTAGCCGAGCAGATAAAGCAGGTCGTATTGGCAAATGACCCTTCTCAGGCAGCGATTGAACAACAGCGTGGGCGAGTAGAGCAGCTCGGGGCACAGTGCGCCAAAAGCAGTTGCCCCGAGTGCAAAAGTCTGCTGGATGTTGCAGATTATCTTGTTCGCAAATCGGTCTGGGCCCTCGGTGGAGACGGCTGGGCTTATGATATTGGCTATGGCGGGCTTGACCACGTGCTGGCCAGCGGCAGAGATGTGAATGTTCTTGTTCTTGATACAGAGGTTTATTCAAATACCGGCGGTCAAATGTCGAAGTCAACTCCGCGAGGCGCTGTAGCGAAGTTCGCAGCGGCGGGTAAGCCGTCTTCTAAAAAAGAACTTGGTTTGCTGGCTATGACTTACGGCAGTATTTATGTTGCGAAGGTAGCGTTGGGTGCGAATCCCAATCAAACGGTAAAGGCATTCGTAGAAGCGGAGTCCTACCCTGGTCCTTCGCTCATAATTGCATATTCACATTGTATCGCCCACGGCATCAATATGACGAAGGGATATGAAGAGCAGAAGAAGGCGGTTGATAGTGGTCATTGGATTCTGTACAGGTTTGACCCTCGGCTTAAGGCAGAGGGCAAAAATCCGTTACAGCTTGATTCGAAAGCCCCTACCCTTGAGCTGGAAGAATATATCTACTCAGAGAATCGTTACCGCAGTCTTCAGAAAACGCAGCCGGAAGCTGCAGCGAAACTGCTCAAACTTGCAAAAAATGATGCGGCCGAGATGTATTCTTTGATGGAGCAGCTTGCGGCCCTTCCGCCCTGTGAAAAGTCAGAAAACTGATTCTCAGAATTTTATCTTTTCTTAAGAGATTTAGGCTTAGCCACGAAGACACCAGAACACTAAGTATTATGATTTATTTTTTAACTTCTTTTTAACTTTGTGCCTTGGTGGAAAAATTTAGATTATGGACCTGGAGTAAGAAAACTTTATATCACAGGAGGGTAAAATGATTTGTCGATTTTTGACTGCATTATGCGGTGCCGTTATTTTTGGTACTGTATTTTTTGCAGGATGCGGTTCCGAGTATCTTGAGGACAAAGCAGCGACTGAGCTGAAGGTTGCGGCTCCGAACGAGATTGGAGTTCATATCCCTGCGTATGCAGCCGATGCGATTGCAGCTACGGGGGGAAGACAATTATGGACTAAGACTCTTAAGATAGAGCTTGATTGTGTCGTTACTTTTTACAGGGCGGACGGCAGCTTTTATCTGACCCGGCAGCAATATGAGATTGAGCCGTTCTCGAATAGTATTAGTATTTTCAGCAAGGAACCGCAGGGAGAATACGTCTATCAGTTATCTGCGAAAGGTTTTAGTGTGTTACAAACGGGTGGTCAAATTGAAAGTAAAGTCAAGCCGCTATGCGGGAGGTCTTTTGCCGAGGCAATGCTTTTTATGACGACAGCGGCAGTTCGATTTTTGGATGAGTCGGCTATGTTTACAAGGATGCCGAGTCCTGTTAGAAAGGAAGGGCTCTGGTACCATGCTTACCAGCGCGTTTATTCGGTTGAACGGGGCATTGGTCTGGTTGGTGAGGGAGTTCCCATTTTGCAAAAAATCGTGCTGTTTTATCAGAACAGAAATACTCGGCGGGTGGATATGCTCTGGTTTGCGGATATGGAAGAAGAAAGATACCTTGGAGTTCACGGCTATGACTATCTGCCGACTGAAAACCACGAGGCCGGCCTGTTTGAAAGGCCGGGCGTTTTAATACCCGGCAAGATTGAGCTCTTCAGGACCGACCGCGACGGCATATTGCAGAATCGTTTGCTTGAAGTAGACGTCAAAGCCGGTTATTTTACTCCATTTTAGATTCCAACATATCCAAAGTTCAGTAACAAAATGAAATCGCTGACTATTTATACCTGTTCTCTTTCGGAATAAATTTTCCCCAAATACCGAAAAAATTTCGACTTTGGAGACCTTCAGCTTCTCTGGGCACAGCAATTGGGGGGTAATGAAACTCCAACATTGCTTTATGACGACGGGATTGTCTTTTTTATCGAAGAGAAGGATGCTTACCGCCATATGCGAAATCTCTCCAAGCTTTAGTCCCATAACAACAGCAGGATAAAAAGCTATCCCGCCCTGAAAGATATAGCACATATAAATGCACAATTGAGGAACCAGTGATGTTTTGTGATTGGTGATTAGCGGTGCGTGCTGCCTTTTAGGCCGCCGAAAGTGCTTTTCATATTCGCCTTTTGGTGTCCGATTATCGGACGAAAACAAGCAGCGTCAAAACGAACAAATGGCAGGTCCGGAGAGTATGTAGGGTAGATTTTTGTTTGGTCATAGGGTTTTATTGCCATCCGGCTACCTAATAAGTTTAGTTATTTATGTAATTGCTGGGCATTTCGACGATTTCGGCTGCGGTGAGTAGATTATAGGCCCTTGAGCTGCATTCGAAGAGAGCGGTGGTAGTCTTTAATTGCTTTTTAATAATAGTTTTACGACAATTAAAAAAAGTTAAGCGAACAGGGAGCTTTACCGATAAATTCCATCAGTCAGAAGGGTATTTAAGCGTGAAGCGTATCTCGTCGCTTCACGCTTTAAGATAATTGAAGCCACTGTTATCAGGACCTAAAAAAGTGGGAACAAAACGATTTTTGACGGTTGTATTGGTATCTCTTGTTGGAGTTTATCTTAGCGGCTGCAGTACAAAATTCTGGGACCCAACACAGATAGGCAGGTTTCGTCCTGTTCCGAAGGTAAATGTGATATTGGATTCATTAGGTGTGGCTGAGGAAACGTCGGTTGCCTGGGAGGGGGCCGAGGAACCTCGCCCGTCAGACGTAGTAGAGAGTAAAATCGACTATGTTTTTGGAAGCGGGGACATTGTAAGGATAACGATTTTTGAACTGCTTCAGGAAGGGCTGTTATTTGTTAATGATTTTATAATTACCGAGACCGGCAGGATATCCATACCCGATATTGGCGTAGTTCAGGCCGAGGGATTGACGGAAAACCAGTTGGAAGATGAGATAAGGCGAATTCTTATGCCCACGCTGTTAAAGGAGCCGTCAGTTACAGTGGCATTGCTTAATTCACAAAGGCGGACCTTTTCAATCCTTGGCAGTGGTGTTCCTGCGCCGAGCAGATATGTTGTTCCGCGATATGATTTTAGATTAGCAGACGCACTGGCGACCGCCGGAGGTATAAGTCAGATTAACGTAAGCTATGTTTATGTTTCCCGTAAAATTACAGGTGAAGAGAGAGGCGAGGAGGTTGCCCCGGAGGTTTCCGAACCAGAGCAGCCCGGGCAGCTTATTAAGCCGGAACAAGAGTTGCTGGAGGTAATATCACCCCGGGCTCAGTTAAGAGACGAAAACAAACTGGTTATAACAACAGCAGAAATGGCGACGGAGAAGGAGTTGATGGGATTAGCTTTGCCGGAAGGATTTGGCTCGTTAGGCGCAAATGAAAAGGTGGGGACTGTTCCAGAGGATGAATCCGGCATGTCTATCGAATCCGCATCTCGCGAATCGATTGAAGAACCGATAGAACAAGAGGATAGTCGTATTGAATGGATTTTCCAGGACGGCAAATGGGTTCCGATTCAGGTAGGTAAAGTTGAACCATCGCAGGACAAAGGTGAAGCAAAGAAAGCACCTGGGCCGCTTCTCAAGCGGCTTCCTGAAAGTTTCGAATGGGATGAAATGGCAACGCCGTCAGAGCAAACGCGTGTTATTGAGATTCCTTCGGACCGGCTTCTTGCAGGTGACCCTCGTTATAATATTGTGATAAAGCCGGGAGATACAATTCACGTTCCTGTTGACGTTATTGGTCACTTCTATATTGGAGGTCATACGAACTATCAGGGAGCAATTAATCTTACAGGCCGTCCGATGACTTTGAAAATGGCTATCGCAGCAGCGGGAGGTTTGGGACCTTTGGCATGGCCTAAGTATTGTGAGGTAGTCCGGAGGATAAGCAGGAATAAAGAAGAAATAGTGATGGTTGATTTGGACAAGATTGCCACGGGGCAACAGCCCGACTTTTTCATCAAACCAAATGATTTAATAAATGTCGGTACACACGCTACTTCAAGGTGGCGGGCTGTTTTGCGCAATGCCTTCCGGGCGACTTACGGTTTCGGTTTCATTTATGACCGCAACTTCGGATTTAGAGAATTTGGTATTCACGCTCCATTAGGACCCTTTGGCTCAGAGTGGGACCCTTTTGATTAGTTCGAACAAAACCTGGTTGATTATGGCCGAGAATAATCTTTCCTCTGATGCACAAATACAGGAATCCAATTTGAGGTACAGCAGTTGGCGAGACCTCGGAATATACAATTATATAAAGATACTAATTGTGGGAGCATTGTTCTGTTATCTTTTTCACACAGATATTGAGCGAATCATCCACAGATGGTATAGTGACCCGAGCTGGTCGCACGGCTTTTTAATCCCATTTTTCAGTCTTTATTTTATCAACCAGCATAAGCAGGAAATCCTTAATCTTCGCATCAAACCCAGTTATCTTGGTCTGTTTTTTTTACTTCTGACACTTGTGTTTTACATTCTCAATGTTGTACAGTTCCAGCGTGGTTATCTGCGTCCGATTACAATGATAGCATCTCTTGGCGCGATAATCCTTTTTTTGGGAGGATGGGGGCTTGTCAAATATTGCTGGCTTTCGGTGGGTTTTCTTATATTTGCCGTACCGCTGCCTGACCGGATTTATCGCGGTATAACGATACCGATGCGCCAATGGGCTGCTTCAATCGCCTCTGTTTTACTGAATTTAGTAAAAGATTTAGATGCGACTGTGCACGGTGTTGTCATAGAGGTAATTTATAAAGGCCAAAAGCTGACACCATCTCTTGATGTTGCAGAGGCGTGCAGCGGAATGCGACTATTAATGGCATTCTTGGCGTTGGGTGTTGCAATGGCGTATCTGCACTATCGACCGATTTGGCAGCGGTCCATATTGCTGGTTATGACAGTACCGATAGCTATATTGTGCAACATCATTCGGGTTACTGTTACTGGTTTTATTTATGTGCTAATTGGTCCGAAATACGCACAGGGTATTTATCATGATATTTTAGGATTTGGGATGTTGCCTTTGGCGTTCTTTTTATATGGTTTTCTTGCGTGGTTTTTATCGAGTCTGTTTATAGAAGAAGGAGACGTTGTTACTGAGGACGTCGTGGTTCGTAGCAAATAGTAAGTACGATTTAGATTTCTTTATGAATCAGAAAGTCGACTATAATAATGAAAAGTCAGGATTTAGGTAAGAATTCTTCATGGTTCCAAAAGTTGCTGGGAACATATACGCAACCGGCGTTTCTGATATGTGTGATTGTGCTGGTAGCCGCCTGCAGCTTTATGTCCGTGGCTATAGAAGGTTTTGCCGGCTTTGTGAAAAAAACGCCATTACCTTTGAAAAAACCTTTGGACCTTCTGAGTGAAAACGCTTTGGGTTATTACAAAGTAATATCGAAGAAAAAGATTCAGGACAAATATATCCTTAAAGAACTTGGTACTGAAGATTACATCGAATGGAAGCTTGAAGATACCTCAGTATCTCCGGATAGTACCGTTCGTATATGCTCATTATTGATAACTTACTATCGTCTTCCGGACAGCGTCCCTCACGTGCCGGATGAGTGCTATATCGGCGTTGGCTATCAAAGATTAGCAGGAAAGAATTTGGATTTTACGGTAAATATGAATGGTAAGAAGCGCAAATTACCGGGTAGAGCCGTAATATTTTCCGGTGAGGGTCCTAATCATTGGAGCAGCCAAAAGTTTCAGGTTTTGTATCTCTTCAGGGTTAATGGTGAGTATTGCAGCAGCAGGGAATCCGCCCGAATGGCTCTTGATAAAAATCTTTTCGGAAAACATTCGTTTTTTTCCAAAGTTGAATGGAGGTTTTTTAAAAGAATCTTTGGTTCGGAATCGTTCCCGAGTACCGAAGAATCCATTGAAGCGAGCGCAAAGCTTCTGGAAGTGATTTTACCGATATTGGAGAAAGAGCATTGGCCTGATTGGACAGAATAATTTTTTGTTGATGACTAATTTAGCAGCCGGATAAACAATAGGGGAAATTATGGCAAAGAAAAAGTTAAATAATAAGGTAGCGTTTATAGGGTCCATCGTTTTTGCGATTTTTGTACTATTTACGATTGCATTGATTTTGTATTTAAGCCGAAGTCCGGAAGAATTTATCAGAGATGGCAATGTCGCTCTTCAAGCGGCTCGAGAAACGACGAACGAGCAGACAAAGAAAGAACAGTACAGCAAAGCCGAAAGGAATTATCTAAAGGCCCAGAACGTTGCCAAGAACGATGAGCTTAAGGTGGAAATGTTTTTCAAGCTGGCGGACGTTTACCTCGAAACAAACGAATGGCTCAAAGCGATCGGAATTTGGAACGGGATAATTACCATAGCCCCTGATAATGTGAAGGCCAGATACGGACGTCTGGACTATTTTTACATAATAGCTAATGGCGACGGGGGTGTTCGGGTTTGGCAGGATATTGATTCACAGGCATCGGAATTTATTGAACTCGCAGAGAGGGAAAACTTGTTTGAAGAAGAGCTGGCTCAGTGGAAATCATTTCAAGTCCATCAGCCGCCGCCGGCAGGTAAAAGTCTGGGTTCCCATTTATACCTGGTCAGAGGCAGGGCAAACTTTATGATAGCGAGTATGGGGGCAGTAACCCAACCGGAGGAAAAACTTGCTCAGGCGATAGGAGATTTTCAGAAGGTTCTTGAACTTGAGCCGGACAATGTCGATGCTTATTTGTATTTAGCTCAGGCATCTCTTTCAAGAGGCGAAATTCTTGCTTCTCGCGGTAATCCCGAAGAAAGAAATAAGGCCTACGAAAAAGCTCAGGCATATTTGGTTGAAGCTGTCGATAACGTGGAAAATGATGTGCGGGCACACGTTAATCTTCTTCGCTTAAAACAAAGTCGCGCCCAGACGAGCGACCAGCTTGAGTTGCTCAGGATGGAGTATTTATCGCTTGCGGAGAAGTTTGAAAACAGTGCGAATGCATATTTTGAGCTGTCTCGATTCTATCAGTTCTTCCCAAAAGAGTTGGACAAAGCTGCCAAAGCAGCGGAAAAGGCACTTGAACTGCGTGAGAAAAATATCTCTTATGCAATTCACACAGCCAACTTGCACTACAGGAATTATTCTCTTTACGATAACAAGCCACAGTTATACAGGGCGATAGAAGTGGCGAACAACGCCCTTGGTCTGCCCGGCGCCCTTGAAACAACTAGTCCAAAACAGTATTCAAACAGACGGAATAGAGCTTCACTGCATTTCTTCCTTGCCAACTGTTATATTGAACAATTACTTGAAGCTGATGAAGATACCGAGGAATCTGAAAAACAAGAATGGCTTGCGAACGCCGAAGAAGCGGTCCATGAGATTGAGCAGACTTTAGGCAGCGGTGAAAATCCTTTTGTTGTTCAGTGGCAGGGAATGCTTGAGCTTGCAAAGGCAGAACCGTCAGCAATACGCAAGTTGTATGGTGCTTACGAACAGCTCAAAGCATCAGGGATTGAAATGTCACCAATGACATATTTGAAAAATTCTTATGCACAACTTTCTTATACCCTTGCTCGACATTTTATGGGAACTTCCGAAACCGGGGCGGTTGCAAGATTCCTTAGCAGCGCTCTCAACTCAGGCATTGCTGCGACCAAACCTGAAGCCCTTTTGGATTATGCCGAAGCTACTCTGCAGCTCAGACAATTAACAATGACAATATCCAATATAGATGTTTATGAGGAGAATTTTGGGGCTAATCAGAAGAGCAGTGAGCTTCGTATCAGAGCATACATAAATGCTAATCAGTTTGAAGATGCTCAGAAGCCATTGGCGGCGGCTTCCCTGAAGGAATCCAAGGAGGTGAGACTAAAGCTGGATATAGTACAGGCGCAGATTCGACAAATTCAACAGACGATAACAAAAAGCCAGGTTCAAAGAAATCTTGAAGACTCACTTGGCCAAGCAGTTGAAGACAAATCACAGCTTTTTGACACATCACCGCTTTCCGGTGTGGAGGGTGAAGACTTATCAACACAAAGTGATGATAAACTTTTATCGAAAGAATTGAGCGGATATACGTCTGCCTTGACTGAGTTAGTTTTAAGATTATTAGATATTGCTCCGAATGAACTTGAACAAGCACCTTTTATTGATGTCTGCAGAAATTATATTAGTTCAGGCAAGTTCCAGGAATGTCGGGAGCTGGTTGATCGTTTCCTGCAGTATTCACCTGATAATTTTGTCGCTAAGTATTACAGAAAGGCGCTTTCTGAGCCTGACCCGGTAAATATCAGTACCGAAAGAAGTTTGGAAATCGAAGAGGATATGCTTTTGAATATTTCCGAGCCGGCTGACAGGCAGTTAAATCTTGGTATGTTCTACCTGAGAAATAACAAATTACAGAAAGCTGCCGAGGCACTCAAAGAGGTCCTTCAATTAGATGCATGGGTAAAGGAAGATGGACTTATTGAGAAACCGGATTTTGAAAATGCGGAACGCTCAGCACTTCAACTGCGGGCAGCGGCAGGCAATCTGCTGAATATGGCGATTGAGTGGAATGACTGGGAGCTTGCCGAACAGCTCGCGGATATTGCGCGGGTCGACAATCTTGATAATTGTGAAGGTCAGTATTTTGCTGCCCGCATTAATATGGCTCAGCAAAGATACGATGATGCTTTAGCGAATATTAACAGATGTCTTACCCTCAGGCCTGTTTTTTCTCATGGGTATATACTACGAAGTACTATTAACGGCGCTATTGGTAACGAAACAGCTTCTATTGAAGATGCCTGGGAGGCGCTGAATCTGAATCCAAGGGGTTTGAATATTACAAAAAGACTGGCGATTGTACTTTATCAGCGCAACGCTCAGCTTGGTGATAATATAACCACCGACCAAAGGATAGAAACCAGAAATGCTCTTGAGGCAGCGGTGGCCTTAAATCCCGCAGATAATCAATTGCTTAGTTTATATGCTGAGTATATAAGCTCGACAGAGCCGAGCCGGGCATTGGCGATTCGGCAGCATTTGCAGCAAAGAATACCAAATACACAAAATGCTGTATTACTTGCTTCGCTGGCTACAGATATGGCGACTGGCCAAACAGATACAGACAAAAAAGAGGCGCTGTTTGAGATAGCGGGCTCAGCTTTAGAACAGGCCTTAAAACTCAATCCACAGGATGCTTCTGTCCTTTCGGCATACGCACAATACTATCGTATCAAAGGGCAGGAAGGAAAAGCCAGGGAATTGCTTGAGAAAGCGGGACAAAAACAATTACTTTGGCTTCATTTTTACCATCAGGGGAAATTTGCAGACGCAAAAGCGGTCTTGGAACAATTGTATCGCAAAAACCCTGTGGATAGTAATTCCGTTACAGGGCTTTTATTGGTTTCAAAAGAAACCGGTGACAGAGAGGGTGTAAAAAAATATTCCGAGAAACTCCTCTCGCTTGAAGAGAATGTTGAATACTATCTTATGCAGATTCAGACTTTCCTGGAAGTCGGGCTTGTCAGGGAAGCGGGAATTAAACTGCAAAGCTTCATGGAAAGATTTCCTGATGAGCCGAGAGCGCGACTGCTTGAGGCGTGGTTAGTGATGAGGCAGGGACGATTGAAAGATTCTTTGGCAGCGATAAACCGGTATCTTGAGAGTGATCAGAATAATGCCAAGGCCTGGGAGTTAAGAGGTAAGGTTAACTTTTTAAGGGGCGACTACAGTCAGGCAATTACCGATTACAGAAAAGGCAGTACCTTGGCGAATAACCCGGAAATTAGTATTTCGCTTGCGAGGGCATATTTAAGGGCGGGACGCGGTCAGGAAGCAATAACCGAACTTCTGAAGGCAATTAAGTACCCCCGGATTTCTATGTGGGCTACGACATCGCTTGAACAGACATACAGGCAGCTTGGCAGGAAGGGAGCACTGGAAAGATTATACGATTCTACTTTGGAAGCAATGCCCGAGAATGTGTTCTGGCATCTTAGAGCGGCGGGGTATGCCCAGCAGGAAAATGATTTCGCCGAGGCGGTAAGGTTGTACGAAAAGGCGTGGCAGATAAGTAGAAAAAACGGTGAAGCCAGTGCCGCGGCTCTTGATGGGTATCTTGGCACCCTCGTCCTGGATGCAAAGCTGGAGAAAGTTTTTGAGGAAGGTTCCAGATACATCGATAGTGATTTTGCTCATATAGCTCTCTTCAGAATGGCTGAGGCGAAGCTTCAGCTTGGTGATAAAACAACTGCTGTAGAATATTGCCGAAAAGCTATTGATATATCCAGCGCCGATGAAATTCTTGCATCCGGAATTATGGAAAAGGTTACTTCGCTTTTGGGAATCCAGGAGGTGTTGAAGTACAGCCGGCAGCGACTCGAGACCAACTCACTTTCAGAAACCGCTAATCTGGTTATGTTTTATTTGAGCAAGATGGGTGAAGAATATAACAACGCGATAGATTATATCGACAAATGCCTTCAGATAACCGGTCCTGAGAGTCCACAGGGCCTTGCTTATGCAATTGAAAAGGTAAGAGTTTTACAACTCGCTTATGATAAAACTTCCGATAACAGGTATCTTGATAAGGCAATTGAAGAGTATGAAAGTCTGCTCGAAAAAATGCCGAATAATACAAGCATCTTGAATAATATGGCTTTTCTGTTAGCTGAGTCTGGTCAGAGACTCTCAAAGGCCTTGGAATATGCCAGGCGGGCTTACGAGATGAAGCCCAATAGTCCGAATATATTAGATACTTATTCATATGTGTTATATAAAAACGGTAAATTGGCAGAGGCGGCTGAGCTTTTACAGGCCGCAATGCAGCATTTTGAGGATAGTCAAATTACCGTATCTCCGCAGGTATATGAGCACTTAGGTATGATAAAAGAAGAACTTAGCTTGCCGCAAGAGGCGATTGATGCTTATAAACAGGCGCTGCAGACGGAGGAATTATCTGAGAAATCTGTTGAGCGAATAAAATCTGCTGTCGAACGGCTTTCACGGGAAATCGCAGATAATTAAGAAAGTAAGGCATTTAAGTTTTTTGAGCTTAGGTAGGTATAAGCGATAAAGATGAGATAAAAAGAAGATTGCATCAAAAAAATTATGGTAGAACAAAAACAAATTGCTGTAAACCCAATACCAAGACCGGTTGGTCCCCGTGTCGGCGGAGCCGTTCCGGGACTAACGCCCAAGGACATTTCGAGCATAATTCGTCGGCATCTATTTATGTTAATTTCACTGACATTATTAGGATCCATTGCCGGTGGAGTGAGCTGGTTTCTGTTATTAAAATATGCACCAAAATACACCCCTCGTACTTTTATTGAAGTTTTGCCTGCGCTGCAGCAAGATCCGATGGAGATGAGGGACATTCTGGTCAACAAGGACATTCAGTATGATCAACGTTCGTCCATAGTCTCTCTTATAAAGCAGCAGAGTACCCTGCAGAATTTACTTAATAGAGATAATATCCAGGAGACCAACTGGTTCAGACAATTCGGTCAGAATATGGCTGAACGAATAACAGGTGCATATGAGGATTTGGAAAAGCATCTTCGTGTTGATGCCCAAAGGGACGGAAATTTTGTTATTATATCAATGACCTGCGGCGATAAAAAAGAAGCAGCCCTGATAGTAAACGAAATGGTGGATTTGTTTGTAAACTCTCATGGAGCAACAGAGAGAAAAGAAGTCATTGACGAGCTGGCAGCACTTGAGAGGCGGAGAGTTGAGGTTCAACGGGAGCTGAAATCTGTACAGGATTCTTTGGATGTTGTACGGGAAAATCTGCCGACAGGATATGCCGACCTTGAAACGCGGCAGTGGCGTGATACATCCACACTGAGGCTGGATAATCTTCAAATAAAGCAGGACGAACTTCTTTTAGACATAAGCCGAACACAGAGTATTATAACAATCTTTGAAGAACAGTCCATCGGCCCCATTCGTGAACAGGTAGGGCGTGTGGTAGAGTCCGACCCAATTATGATTATGCTTGCCCAGCAAATAGCTCTGCGAGAAGCAGACATTGCAAGCAAATTGACGAAATTTGGTGAAAGTCACCGAGAAATTCGGCGAACTAAGGAATTGATAAGAGAAATTGAAAGCAGGAGAGCAGCGAGAAAACAGGAAATAGCAGAACAGGTTCGCCAGGCCAACCTGCAAAATGCACAGAACTCTTTAACCGCTTTAATGGAAGAGCTTGAAGAGCTGCAGAACACAATAGCAGAAGCAGCTAGCGCAAAAGAAGAGATGGACCGGGCTCGGGTGTTATATGAAAAACAGCTGAATATCAGAGACGAGAGACAAGTGATGCTTAACAGCATAAAAGAGCAGATAGAAAAGCAAAGAATGATACTTGAAGACCCCGAAACAGCCAAGGTAAAAAAAGTTGGATTAGCTCCCGAACCTATGAAAGTAAGCTCACCAAGATGGGAGTATTATTTCCCCGGTGGGACGATATTGGGTTTTATGCTTGGATTAGGACTTGCATTCCTTGTTGAGATTCTTAACGACCTTGTCAGGACACCGCGGGACGTCGGCAGGTATTTGCATATTCCACTATTGGGGGTTATTCCCGATTCCAGCGAGGATGGACAGTTGGAGGATGTTGACCTGTATCACGTTGTCCGTCGGGCGCCTTATTCTCTTATAAGCGAATCATACCGTCGGCTCCGAACTGATTTTCAGCTGTCTGATAGCAAGAGGGCTTCAAAAGCGTTGCTTATCGCCAGTGGTATGCCGGGAGACGGCAATACTTCTGTGGCGGTCAATCTTGCGACCGCATTTACCGCAGAGCTGAAAAAGGTTTTGCTCATAGATGCCAATTTCCGTCGACCGAGTTTGTATAAGATTTTTCCAAAAGCACATCAGCAGGATAAACAGACAGAGCGCCCTGTAATGGGTTTGAGTAATTTATTGTCAGGTCAGAACAGCTCTGAGGAAGTTATAAGGCCCACTGGCATCGAAGATTTTGATGTAATTGATGCCGGGCCGTTACCTTCAAATCCGGCTGAGCAGCTCGGCTCTGTACAAATGCAGGAGTTGATTAAACAGCAGCGTGAGAACTATGACTATGTTATTATTGACGGCCCGCCGGTGCTGCTGGTAAGTGATACGAAAATGCTGGTGAGTGCGACCGACGGCGCGTTGCTGGTATTCAATGCTGATACGACACACAGGGGGGCTGCTCAGAGAACTATTCGTGAGCTCAGAGCAGTCAATGTCAACATGATCGGCTGTGTGCTGTTTGCTGTAAAGTCCCTGAAGGGCGGCTACTTCCGAGAACAGTTCAAATCTTACAGGGAGTATCAGAAATTACAGGTTGCCGGTTAAGTTCACCCTTTTGTTTATATTATTTGATTTCTCCACGTCATCGAATATAATCATCTGTCGGTTGTAACTTCTCGTCCGAGAAGTCATTGCGGGCAAGACAAAGCAATCTCGGTAATAACGACTATATCTCAAGGTGTTTCTATGAACAAATTCTTGGTAACCGGCGGAGCCGGCTTTATCGGTTCAAATATCTGCAGGAAACTCGTTGCGGAGGATTGTTTTGTAAGGGTCGTAGATAATCTGCTTACGGGCAAAAAAAGCAACCTTGCGGATATTATCGATAAGGTCGAATTTATAGAAGCGGATATGGGAGACGATGATGTAGCCCGTCCAGCTATGAAAGATATTGATGTGGTCTTGCATCAGGGTGCGCTGCCTTCTGTCCCACGCAGCGTGGAGAAACCGGCTGAGACTCATAAGCATTGCAATGATGCCACGTTCACTCTTCTGTTAGCTGCTCGAGATGCAGGTATAAAGCGGTTTGTTTATGCCGCCAGCTCTTCAGCTTATGGTGACACTCCGAGTCTGCCCAAAGTCGAGACGATGCCGCCGAAGCCGATGTCACCGTATGCCGCCGCCAAACTGGCCGGTGAATATTATGCTAAGGTCTTTTTTGATGTTTTCGGGCTTGAGACCATTTCGCTGCGTTACTTCAATATTTTTGGCCCCTTTCAGGACCCGACGAGCCAGTATGCCGCTGCGATACCTGCTTTTGTAACCGCAATTTTGACCGATGAACCCCCGACAATTTTCGGCGACGGCGAGCAAAGCCGCGATTTTACTTACATTGACAATGTCGTCGAGGCCAATCTACTCGCTGCAAGAGCAAAAAAAACCAGCGGCGAGGTTGTAAATATCGCCTGCGGCCTGCGTATAACAGTTAATGAGATTATTGCTCAGATTAATCATGTGGTCGGCAAAAACATAAAGCCGATTTATACCGAACCGCGTCTCGGCGATGTAAAGCACTCGCTGGCTGATATAACTTTATCCGAGAAAACAATCGGCTACAAACCAATCGTCTCATTCAAACAAGGCCTCCCAAAAGCTATCGACTGGTACCGAGATAACCTGCTATAGAGACAGAAGTCCAATGTGTATCTCATGAAGCGTATCTTGTATTTCGCATCACGTTTCACGCTTAATGCTTCACCTAAAGCTGGTTTTTTAGTTCCTCTGCGGATTGTATAAGTTCATCTCTGGCTGGTTGTTTCAATGGCTCAAGCTCGAATGTCCATTCGTATTCGTCTACGATTCTTTTGGGGTTGAGGATTTGAGCGAAGAAATCAAACGGGAATTTATCGTGCAAAGGCGGCTCTAACTCGCGGTGGGTAATCAGCGTTTCATAGCCGGCTTTGCTTACCCTTACATTATAATCGCCATACCATTGAAATGAGACAGTAACCGGCGAAGTGCCTATTTCCTCGTCGTTCAATATAACCGTCGCCTGCGGCGGTCTGGTATTGATTGTCAGCTTACGCTCCACACACCCGGCAAGAGTTAATGCAACGATTAGTACGGCAGCTGCTAAAATATAAAGATTACTTTTTTTCATAACAAATTCCCTTCAGTTTTTAACCGGCCATATTATAAACAAAAACCGGCACCAGAAAAGGACAAAATTGACTAATCACGCACTTACTTTGAGAGTTCACCATCGAGGGTATGAATGAGTCGAATTAACAAGTCAGCTTATGTATCATTTCGATAGCGGATTCTGAAAAGTAAGGGCGGAATCCTAAAATGTGATTTTGAAGTCTTCATATTGCGTCCCGTATGGGATTTCTTCGATTTTGGTTTCTGTTACATAATTGCCGAAGGATTGCTTGATGTCCCTGATACTGGCTGCAATATCGTCATCCGGTCCCTGAGCAACCATCTCAACACCGCTATCCGGAAGGTTGCGGACGAATCCGGTTAGATTGTAGCGGTTGGCTATGTTAAATACAGTAAAGCGAAAGCCGACACCCTGAACTCTGCCGGTAAAAATTATATGTCGAGCTGTCTGTTTCATTTTTTGATACAGCTAATCAAAAGCAATAGCAACTTTCAGTCTTGATTAGGTTAATCAATAAAATCCCTCTGTGCAAGTGAACAATTCCGCCTTTGGGCAGTAAAGAGATAAATTAAAGTTCATCAGCGGCTTAAATTAATGTATAATCAGTCAACTTATAGCATTGGCTTATTATGACAAAGAAACGAATTCAGAAAAATGAGCAGATTTATGAGCTTACCACGCTCGTAGCCGGGAAGTTTTCGCTGCAGCAGGTACTTGATAAATTAGCTCAGGCGGCGGTCAGGATTACCGATGTAAAGGCCTGCTCTATACGTCTGCTGGATGAAGAAACCAACGAACTGAAGATGCGAAGTACCTATGGACTTAGCGACGAGTATCGCAATAAAGGCGTGGTTTCCAAAAACGATGCGGTAATTAAGGCGGCTTTTGATGGTCAGGCGGTGGTTCTGGACGATATGCAGAGAGATGAACGCGTAAAATACAGGGCGGCAGCGGCTAAGGAAGGGCTTCGAGGTCAGCTTACTGTAGCGATGCAGTTCAGAGACAAAGCGATTGGTGTTCTTCGATTGTATAATCCCGCCTCCGGAAATTTTGGGGAAGAAGACATAGCTTTTGGGCGGGCTGTGGCTTCTCAATGTGCGGTGGCGATAACAAATGCCCGACTTTACAGTGAGGCGATTGAGGGGCGCCGCGTTGCCGACCAAATCCGTCTTGGTGGTATTATCCAGCGCAGAATGATTCCGGAGGCGGCACCTCGGATAAATGGATTGGATATAGCGGCTGCTTATATACCCTGCTTCGATGTCGGCGGCGACTTTTATGATTTCTTTAAAATAGATCAGGAATGCATAGCGGTGGCTATTGCCGATGTGATAGGCAAAGGCGTTCCTGCAGCGATAATGATGAGTATGTTTCGGGGTGCGGTTCGTGCCTATGCTGATAGCAAACTCAACAGAGCCGGCGTTGCTGAGATGATAGACAAACTCAATAAAATGGCCTGCAGCCAGTGCGATGACAGTGAGTTTATCACTTTGTTTTACGCCGTCATCGATGCAAAGCAGCCAAGCATCACCTATTGCAACTGTGGACATGAACCGACGATGCTGCTCAGGAACGGACAAATTGCCGAGCTTAAGACCGGAGGCATTGTCCTTGGAGTCGGGCGGGAAGCTGAATATGAAATCGAAACTCGCAAGCTGCAGGATGGTGATTTCCTGCTGTTCTACACGGACGGCCTGATTGACGCAGCAGATTTTGAAGGTGAATTTTGGGGCAGAAAAAGATTAATGAAGTGCCTCAAGGAATGTCCCGCCGGCTCATGTGCGTCAATAGTAGACTATATTCTTGGGCACAGACGAAGGTTCACAGGACTTGCAAAACAAATCGATGATACGTCTCTCATTGCTGTCAGGGTGGACAAGAAGCGTGAAGCGTGAAGAGAAATACGAGATACGCTTCACGAGATTTGAATAGGATTATTTTGTGAAGTCGGGATTGATTATTACGATTGACGGACCCGCTGCTAGTGGCAAAAGTACTGCGGCACGTTTGCTGGCCGAGAGGCTGCGAGCAAGATTCCTTGATACTGGTGCGATGTATCGGGCTGTAACATTGGCTGCGATGAAAGCCGGTGTGGATATGACGGATGATAAGCAGCTTCTTGCGGTTTTGGAAAATACGGAGTTTCGGTTTTCAGAAAAAGAAGGAAAGGTGATAGTTTATATTGACGGCTCTGATGTTACCGAGCGGATACGTCAGCCGCAGGTTACTGCGAATGCTCGATACATTGCCTCTGCAGAAAAGATACGGCAGAAGCTTGTAGAGATGCAAAGACAGTTTGCGGCCGATTATCAAAGAATAGTTACTGAGGGAAGAGACCAGGGGACGGTTGCATTCAGCGATGCAGATATTAAATTTTACCTGGATGCTGATGTTGAAGAAAGGGCCAAAAGAAGGCAGGCTGAGATGGCAGCTAAAGGAATAACCGATGGGCTCGACCGAATACGCCAGGCCATTGAGCATAGAGATAGAAGTGATGAGAGTCGAACGGCAGGACCTTTGAAGCCGGCAGATGATGCAGTTATTGTTGATACTACCAATTTGAGTATCGAAGAAGTTGTTGAAAAACTACTTCTGTGTGTGAAAGAAAAATGTCCGAAGAAAAACTGAGAAAACTGTGGTATGGGATATCACGAAGGATGTGCAGGTTGTTTTGTATGTTTTTTTTCCGTTTTCGGGTTTACGGAAAGGAAAATGTCCCCGATAAAGGTGCTCTTATATTAGCCGGTAACCACCAAAGCTATCTTGACCCATTATTTTGCGTAGTTTCTTTGAAGAGGCATTTACATTTTCTTGCTCGTGATTCGCTTTTTGCCAATCGGTTTTTCGGCTGGTTGATTTCTTCGGTCAACACAATACCTGTAAGAAGGGGCGAAGCTGATTTGTCGGCGATAAAAAATGTTATTGGAAAGCTCAAAGAAGGAAAAGGACTCTGTCTTTTTCCTGAAGCAACTCGAACCAGCGACGGGAAAATTGCCGCTTTGAAACCCGGCTTCGGCCTTCTTTGCAGGCGTGGCGAGGCGACGGTGGTGCCGGTGATAATTGACGGCGCCTTTGAATGCTGGCCGAGGCATAAGAAGATGTTTTCGCGCGGTTTGATTACAGTCTGTTATGGCAAAGCGATAACGGCTGAACAGGTAAAGCAAATGAGTAATAAGCAAATGGCGGAAAACTTAACCTATATCCTTCGCCAAATGCAGACAAAAGCTCGCCAAAGACAGGGCAAAGAGCCCTACAAATATTGAATAGTGTTCACATTACCAGGCTGAGGTGAATGTTGAGGCCTGTTTTATTGCTTATTGAAATTGTGTTTTTCTGAAATTTGAGGTACAAATAAGAAGTTGGTAAATTATGGAAGTAATTATTGCTGAAAACTGCGGATTTTGTCACGGTGTTAGAAATGCTATTCATGTGGCGGAGGAAACCTTAGACAGTCGGAAGGATGTTTACAGTCTGGGACCCATTATTCACAATAAAGACGAAGTAGACCGGCTGTCCAGGGCAGGGCTGAAAACCGTTGAGACAGTAGAGCAAATACCTGCGGGAACTGTTATTATTCGTTCTCACGGAGCAGCACCGGAGCAGCTGGAGAAGCTTAGGGAGAAGGGACTTAATATTGTTGATGCTACTTGTGTTTTGGTTAAAAAGGTTCAGCAAATTGCAAAAGAGCTTGAAGGTGATGGCTATAAGGTAGTAGTTATAGGCGATGCGAACCATCCTGAAGTGCAGGCGGTGGTCGGCTGTGTAGCGGACGTAGTTGTTGTTGCTGACAAATCGAATTTACATAAGTTGTCTAAAGACAGGAGGTTAGGCATTGTTTGTCAGACCACACAGAGCCCCGAGCATGTTAGTGAGCTGCTTTGCGCAATAGTGAAGATGGATTTTAGCGAACTGAAAGTTATCAATACACTGTGCAGGGAAGCTATAAAAAGGCAGATTTCGGCTGTGCAGTTATGCAGGAAAGTGGATATAATGTTTGTACTCGGCGGGCGGCATAGTGCCAATACTCGCAGATTGGCTGAACTTTGCAAAAAAGTAAATAAGCAAACGTTTCATTTGCAAAATTGGAAGGAATTTGATAAAAGTATGGTTTTTGGAAAAAATTCAACAGGCGTTACAGCGGGAGCATCGACACCTGAGTGGATAATTGCCGAATTTGTGGAAAAGTTGAAGACTGTTGACAGCTAAGATACAAAAGGCAGTCTGACCAAAAAAATGAAAGTAAAAGGGAACTTGCATTGGTTGCGTGGGCCGATGCGGTGTTATTAATAATTAACTAAAGTTGAAAATTCGTGTTGCGTAGCACGGTGGCATGCCGGCGTAAATGTGGACGCCGATATGTCAGGGACGAGACCACACAGGAATTTGGTTTATGGTAGACAGAAATATAATAAATAAATTAGGTTTAAAAAATGAAGAGCTCGAAGAGCAGGTTGAAAAAATGTTTGGCAGCAAGGAGAGTGAACTTTTAGAAGGGATTATGCAGGAAAAAGTGGATTCCTGCTTGCCCGGTACTATTATTAAAGGCAGAATAGTGACTCGATTAGGCAACGATGTTATTGTTGAAGTAGGACTGAAGAGCGAAGGTGTTGTTGATGTAAGCGAATTTGACGACCCGGAAGAGATAGAGCAAGGCAGGGAGATTGAGGTTTTACTTGAAGATAATGATTCCAGCGGTGGTCTCATACTTCTAAGCAAGCACAAGGCCGACAGGATAAAGGGATGGGAAAAAATCATTAATACCAAAAAGGAGGGCGATGTTGTTACCGGCAAGGTTATAAGACGCATCAAAGGGGGTTTGCTCGTGGATGTTGGGGTGCCGGTGTTTTTGCCGGCCTCGCAGGTAGATATCCGCAAGCCGGGTGACATCAGCAGATTTATCGGCAAGGAAGTAAAATGCAAGATTCTGAAGATAGATATTGAAGGTCACAACATTGTCATTTCGAGACGTAAACTTATTGAAGAAGAGCGCCGCGAGAGTAAAGAAAAAGTTCTGTCGGAAATCGAAGTCGGCCACTTACGAAAAGGAGTTGTCAAAAACATTGCCGACTTTGGTGTTTTTGTCGATTTGGGTGGTGTGGATGGTCTGCTGCATATCTCTGATTTAAGTTGGGGCAGGATATCACATCCTACCGAGGTGGTTGAGCTTGACCAGGAAATAGAGGTTGTTGTGATTGGTTTTGATAAGGAAAATGAAAAAATCTCTCTCGGCCTGAAGCAGAAAACGCCAAGTCCGTGGGAAGATGTTGAACAACGCTACCCTATTGGAGCAAGGATAAATGGCAAAGTGGTCAATATAATGAACTACGGCGTTTTTATTCGCCTTGAGGATGGTATTGAAGGACTGGTGCATATCAGTGAGATGAGCTGGACGAAGCGACTTAACCATCCCAGCGAGATGCTGAGCCTTGGTGAGGAGGTTGAAATAGTCGTATTAAACGTTAACAAGAACAAGCAGGAAATATCGCTTGGCTTAAAACAGACAGAAACCAACCCCTGGGCGCTGGCACAGCAAAAATATCCGCCTGGAACGATTGTAACAGCCACTGTTCGCAACACAACAAATTTTGGTGCCTTTGTTGAAATAGAGCCGGGACTCGACGGTATGATACACATTTCAGATTTAAGCTGGACAAAAAAATATGGCCATCCAAGCGAAGCGCTTAAGAAAGGTGAGCAGGTAAAATGCCTTGTCCTCGATGTTGATGTGGAAAAACAGCATATATCTCTGGGGATAAAGCAAATGACTGAAGACCCCTGGATTAAGGCAATCCCCGAAAAGTATATTGCCGGACATATAATCAAAGGCAAAGTAACAAAGCTTACCAATTTCGGGGCCTTTGTTGAACTTGAGCCGAATTTAGAAGGTTTACTGCATATTTCCGAGCTTGCAGACCATAAGGTTGATAAAGCCCAGGATGTTGTCGAAGAAGGGGATGAAATAGAGATTAAGATTCTTAAGGTGGACCCGGACGCGCGTAAAATCGGCTTGAGCTTACGCAGAGCCAAATGGGCTGTGGAAGACGAAGCGTCAGAGACCGCCCAAAAGCCAAAAAAACCTTCAACTCCGATAGGTGTCCAGACTGTTCTTTCCGATTCCGACAAATTTGCGCAAAGTAAGCAAACACAAGAAAAACAACAGGAAACGACTGAGAAAGGTGACTCGGATAAGGCAGCCGAAAGTGAAACTGAAGCAAAGGTTGACGAAAGCGAACAAGAGTCGAAAGAAGCAGAACAAACCGGGCTTGAGGAAAACACATCGGACACAAAGATAGACGAAGAAAAAATAGAAGATGGTGATAAGGATAAGATAGAAGCGCCTGGCGAAGCCGAAGAATCTAAAGTAGGACAGAATGTCTCTGATACAAAAGAAGATGCTCCACCCCCGCAACCTGAATCCGAAGATAAAGAAAAAGCCCGCCTCGTCCAGGAAAAGCCCGAACAATCTCAGACAGAACTAACAGAGCAGGACACTGCAGGAGATACAAAAATCGATTTCGATGTCACAGAAAAAAAAACGGACACCGAGGCAGAAAGTTAATGATGCAAATATATTTGTGAATCGTTTCCTTTGGTTTCATAAGGTTCAGAGCCAGTGGATAATCGAGTTCGGTATTAAGGATTATTTCCTTAATGTTTGAGAGCTGGTGCTTGTTTTTTACTTTGCTGTTATAAGTGTAACTTTGCTGTTATAAGTGTAATTGATACAGGAAAGGTAAGGTATCACAGGGATGGCTGTTTTGGTGGGGATTGACGAGGCCGGTTTTGGTCCCATTCTTGGGCCATTGGTTGTATCGTCAAGTGCTTTCTCAGTTCCTGAGCATCTTGCAAAAGCCGACATTTGGCAGGTTCTGCGAAGGAGCATCGGCTACAGTCGAAGGCATCTGGCTGGTCGGCTGCTTATAACCGACAGCAAAAAGGCCTACAGTAAAAAGATAGGGACCAGGCACCTCAAACACACCGTCCTTGCATGTTTGAAATATCTTGATGAAAATCCTGTCACTTTAAGTGAACTGCTGAGTTTTTTGTGTCCGGATTTGCTTGAGAGACTTCAGGATTATCCTTGGTATAAGGGTTCCGGCGATTACGAGATTTCGGTGGATGAACCTTCTGTTTTGATTGCATCTGAAGTTCTCAGGGACGATACGGCATCGAACAACATTAAACTTCTGGAGCTTAAAAGCTGTTGTCTGGATGTTTGGCGCTATAATAGGATGGTCTCGGTTGTGAAAAACAAAAGCACCGTTCTTTTTACCGCGACCTGCCGGCTTATTAAACATGCTTTTGATAATTTCGCTGCAGACGGGCTGCATATTATTGTTGACAGAATGTCAGGGCGTGTACACTACCGCAGAATTCTTCAGCGGATGTTTCCTGATATGCAGTTGAAGATTATGTGCGAAAGACAAACAAAAAGCAGCTATGAATTAAAAACAGACGGCAAAAGTATGCATCTGCACTTTATAGTAAAGGCGGATGAAAAAATTTTGCCGACGTCCCTTGCATCGATGGTAAGTAAGTTCCTTCGCGAACTTCTTATGGAAAATATCAATCGTTATTTCGCACATCATTGCGCCGACATAAGACCTACTGCAGGTTACTGGAAAGACGGGCTGAGGTTTATCGAGGACTTACAGAACAACGGCGCCGACTCTCATATAAATATGGAGCAGCTTGTTCGCTGCAAGTGATTTCGAATTTTTAGCTGTCACCCCGCTCCTGTTTTGGACATAGTTCACCACATGACAAAGAGGGCTTCATGCTTTTTTACAGAAATGATATAAGAAAAGTTTTTACGGAGAAGTGAGTTTTTTACCTTTAGCGGGATAAATGTTTATGGAGCTCAATCTTACTTGACCAGTTGTGCGTATTAATGCTGGTATGCACCGACTTATCTATTTGCCAGATACAGCACCAATGTTTCCAAATAAATCTTAACACTTTCATATTTTACCTTTCAAACATTTTTCGAATACATATTAGCAGAAAAATCCCTGGTTGTCAAAGGTAAAATGTTAAATCGGTATATAATATATCAGTTTAAGAAAAGCGGTTGGTTTTATCGGGCTTTAACGCAGGATTTTCCAATGTGCATCTGTTTTTACTGCGAGTGTTATTGATTGGAAAAAGACGTCAACTTTGATAATTCTTTCAGAAAGTTCTATCATCAACATCTAACAACAAGGAATGCGGCTGGCCACAGGAGAGCTACGCGGCAAAATCAACCGTTATTGCAGCGCCGTCTGGAACCTCGTATAAAACAGAGCAGTCGTTCTTCGCCTTGCCAATAATATTTACCGCTGATGCGGCGCGAATCTCATCGCCCTGCGAAGCCGGTGTCGGGCCGAAAAATATACAAAACGCACTACCCGTAGGCCAGAATCCTAATTCGCCACCCTGCAGCACTTCGCGGCTGTCAGTCTCCGCTTGGGCTGTAACAGGAATGGTAAAGTATATTTCACCGCCCCAGCGACGAGCTTCGGCCTTTATCGGCAGGACCTCGACAATAGATTTTGCGGTCGGGCTATCGTTCAGTTCAGCATCAATCTCAATATCTGCTGCCGTTATTTTTATGTTTTGAGGCATTTTAGCTCCTTTCTGAAAGAGCTGGTTTAAAGTTAAGTTATTCACTGATTTTCAGAACAGCGGCAGCGCGGAGTTTCGAATGTTTTATCTTAATCAGAACTTCGTTGGCTTCTGTTAAGGGAAATTCTTCAACAGTAGGAGTAATGCGTATTTCAGCAGCCAGCCGAAGAAATTGTTCTGCGTCTTTTCGGGTAACGTTAGCGACACTTTTTATTTCTTTTTCCAGCCAGAGATATTCGTCATAGTCGAGTGCGGGAACCGGTGTTTCCTTGCGTATCGCATTTATGACTAACCGCCCGCCTCTTTCCAGGACTCTCAAGGCGTCACGGACGCATTCGCCGACCGGAGTAAAGTCCATAATTTTATTTAGTTTTTGCGGCGGTTCATCGCCGGAACGGCCTGTCCAGGAGGCGCCAAGACCTTTGGCTAATTCGGCGTGTTGGGCTGTTTTGGTGAATACAAAGACAGGGTTGTCCGGGAATTTGTGTTGTATTATCTGTATTACGATATGAGCTGAAGCGCCGAAGCCGACAAGGCCGATACTGTCACCCTCGCTGATTTCCGCCAGCCGGAACGTTCTGTAACCGATTACACCGGCGCATAACAAGGGGGCGGCCTGTGAATCTGAGAAGTTATTCGGTATCGGATAAGCAAAATCCTCTCCGATAACCATATATTCAGCATATCCGCCGTGGGCGTCCTTGCCGGTCCATTTAGCGCTAATGCAAAGGTTTTCCTGACCCGTCCTGCAGAAACTGCACTTACCGCAGGCCCAGTAGAGCCAGGTAACTCCGACTCGCTCGCCGATATGGAATTTGGTAACGCCCTTTCCCTTATCACAGACAGTGCCGACTACCTGATGGCCAGGGACAACAGGTTGCAGGGTCGGTATTAGCCTGCCTTCTGCTTCGTCAAGGTCCGTATGACAGGCACCGCAGACCGAGACCTTCACAAGTATCTGGTTGTCTTCGGGTTCCGGGATTTCCAGCTCGGCTGTCTGTAAGGGTCTTTCCTCAATCGGAGCCGGTTCATTCAGGAGCACTGCCTTCATTTTCAGATACCTTTTTAAGCTGTTTTTCAAAGACTTTGAAACTGTCAGAGCCGAATAAGCAGAAGACGACTTTTTCCAGGCCTGTTTCGCCTTTGAGATAGTCGGCGGTTGTACGCAGCATTATCTCAGCACATCTTTCGATGTCAAAGCCGAAGATTCCCGTGCTTATTGCAGGAAAGGTGATGCTTTTGAGATTACTTTCATCGGCTAATTTAAGGGAATTCAGAGTTGCATTTTTCAGCTTTTCGTCTTCGTCTCCTTCGCCCATTCTTGGTCCGACGGCGTGGATGACGAATTTTGCTTTGAGTTTGCCTGCGGATGTAATAACAGCTCCGCCGACATACGTGCCGCCCATTTTGTTGCATTCCTGCTGGATTGCAGGCCCGCCTTTTTTACTTATCGCTCCGGCCACACCGCCGCCTAAAACAAGCTGAGCGTTGGCGGCATTGACGATTACATCGGTCTGCATCTCGGTAATGTCACCTTCGAGAATTTCCAGGATGCGATTTTTTATGTTTACTCTCATATTAATCGCCTCATCCGTTTAATTTTTACCGAAATATACGACCAAATAAAATCATTGTCATCAAAGACGATGTAAAAGTTAAAAATCAAGAGTAAAAATTGTAGAACCCTCGCACGCACTTAATTTTGCATTTTACATTTTGAGTTTATTTAGTCTGCTTTCCCGCCTGCCGTAAGGCATCCTGTGGAGACTATTTTTGTTTTTCCCAAACCCTGATATACTCAATTTCATAATCGGCAGGCAAGTCGGCTTCTTCGGGGAAGCCTTCCCATCTGAATGCTTCGGAATCAACCCAAACCTTCAATGGGTTAGTCAGACACCATATCTTGCCCATTTTAGCCTTGGGCACGGCCCTGACCAGCTCGCCGTCTGCATAGAACTTCAGGCCATTCTCATCCCATTCACACCCGTACACATGAAATCCATCTGCAACACGCCAGTCAAGTTCAACACTGTCACACCAGCCATTCACATCAAGGCCGCCTACTGACCAGTTATGAACACAGAAGGGATATTTCCTGTCATTGTCTTCCTTTTTGGAATCGCCCACGAATTCGAATACATCTAATTCAGAACCGCTACCGGTCGCCCAGAAGGAGCTGGTAATGGACGCATCAGCAGCTTTACACTTTATCTCCATGTATCCATAGTGGAAAGTGTTCTTGCTTATCACGCAGGCCGTGGTAATCGGAGTACTGCCATAAGGATTATCCGGGTCATCAGAGTCAACCACTTTGCTGTAGTTGTAATCCGGGTCCCATTTCGTTGTTATATACAGTTTGCCATCCTCAACTTTGACGTTTTCAGGTGCGAATTGGGAAGGCGCCCGGCCAATCCAGCTATAACGACCATCTGTTCCATTCACGAACCATTTTTCCGCATCGATGCTGTCTGACTCGAACTCGTCACTCATATCTTCTTTCAAAACCCAGTTGCCGCTGTTGTCCGCATCGGATGCCGGATAGAGTTTTCCGGATTTTTCATCAGTAACAATCTCCAGCACCTGAATCGCCAGGTCTTCACACCACGGACATCCTCTGCGCCCGCCCCAGTTCTCTTCCCACCGCTCTGTTGCAACAATATAAATGTAAGGCATATCAATCTCGAAATGGACCTCGGCTAAGGCGCTAACTCGATGGTCATCGCTGACTTCCAGGCGATTAATCACAGGATTACCTTCATACTTTGTAAAGTGTATCCCATCGGAACTGTATGCATAGCCAATGCTTTCTTTTACCTTCTCACGCGTGCAGTCCGGGTCATCACAATCCTCACTACCCGGCTCCATCTGAGCGCCTCCATAGAAGGTGTGGAACAGGCCATCGTAATAAAGCACTTCCGCCTCGGATAAAGCTCCATCATCCCATTCGCCTTCCGCTCCCGCTGGCAATACCGGCTCGGGATGGCGTGTCCATGGGCCGTACATTGACTTGGCTGTAAACACGTACATAGGCCCGAAGTCGCACTGAGTGTAATCGGCATCTGTAACATATAAATAATATTTGCCGTCAACCTTAACTATACCGCACATATAAATCATACCGGCTGCAAAACCCAATCCATTGTTATCATGAAGAACCGGATTCTTATCCGATTTCGTCCACGGCCCAAGCGGATCTGTTGCTGTTGCTACATTAAGCGTATTATCTCCATTGGCAGAAGTATAAAACAGATAATAAGTTCCACCTTCTTCGTAGAACGCTGCACAAGCCGTATAACCCCTGTCATATGTATCAGGCCCGACCTTTATGATAGGATTGCCTTCGTATTTCGTCCACTCTCCGGTCGGGTCCTTGGCTGTAGCAACGCCAATCTGGTAAGTATTACCGCTTGCATGATAGTACCAGTAATACGTATCGCCAACCTTAACTATATCTCCGCTCTCAGTTACTGACCCCTCCCAGGTGCCCCTGGAGCCAGGCCTCATAGCAGGATTCTGACTCATGTCCTTGCGATATGTGAAGTTGCCCGGTTTAATCAACGCCCTGCCGCCCGAAGTCGACGCCGCTTCTGCGGTCTCGCTTATCATCACGCCAAGTAGTATAGCAGCAATAAAAACGATGCACCAGCCGGTATTTCTTTTAACCTTCATCATTACACCTCCGTAATTTACCAGGTAAAGTTTTTTAGTTTCAAAACGACGCAATTATGTTGTCAATATACTAAATCCTCCTGACAAATACAATTATTATATGCCGGTCTGTTAGAGTTCTTAAACAGCAGCTCCTGTTGGATTAATCATCTTGGTTATCCCAGTATTGCTCCCCAGCCGCTTTCTGAAGGAGGTGTACTGCGTCTTCTTCAAGGAGGAAACGCTGCGCTTTGAGTTTAAGGACTGCATCAGTTACTTTAGCCAGATATTCGGCGCGTTTGGGATAGCGTTCCAGTATAGAAGGACGGGAGTCACCGTTTTTTTTGCGTTCTTCAGCAGTCCGGGCAAAGGGCCAATGAGAACCGGAGACACGCTCGAGTGTGCCGGCTGCTGGGTGATCAGGACTACGAACCTTCCAGCCGACATATGTCCCTAACGGTACAGCGATGTCCGGCAGGCGAATACCGGCAAGCTCATTGCCATCTGAATCTACAGCCGGCACAAGGTTTGTATAACGCTTGCCGACTTTTGGTGGGACATTATCAGCGATACCCTCTGTATGCCAGCGTGGTCCCGGGTCCAGCCGATAAGGCATAAAACACGATTCGGGTACTTGTACACCGGGGATAGATGGGAATAACTTGTGATAAGTTGCCACGTCGACCAGGGTGCCGTCGGAAATCTTTGGATTATTGCTTGGCGGAGGTTCGATTCCGTGCGTAACCCACTCATCCATAAGCACAAATTGAGAACGCATTAAGGGGCCGTCGGGGTCGTCGTTATGTTCTCGACAGCTATGCAGATACAATCGCACGTTCGGGTCAAATTCGATATCACGTTTGCCTTGGACATCGGTATGTAGCAGTGAAGCTGCACGTGTCCAATATTCAGTTGATGTCATTGAAAAGAATATCTTGGGCAGAAAACCGGACTTGCGAGGCCGGGCAAGTGCATCACCGCGTTGGCCGGTAATGGGGTCATATTGTTCGACGGTCGTGAAAGGAAAGAAATCAGATGGAAACAGATTGTCTTCATGAGGACTGCCGTGACGTGTTGTCTGGGCAAAACGATAGTTAAATTGTCCTTTCCCTGCGCCGCCGACATGTGGTACGACACCATCGAAAACCATGCGGGATTTTTCATCACCATTAAAGTCTTCATAAATAAAATGGTAGATGAATCGGCCTGATTGCGATATTCCATATGCGTATGCGTGTTCAATGACCGAAGCGATTGGATTTGGCTTGTTGTCGTGGTCTGCCTGCTCATATCGGAAGAATGAGACCACGTCACGGACTGCGGCAAAACCCAGTCCCGTTACACGTGGGTCTTTTCCTACGTATACCAGGTCATAAAGCCAGCCTGGTCGAAAGCCTTCTTTAACATACAAATGCTGTGCGTCCTCAATTACCTTTCCATCATCCCAGCGGGCAAAAGCCCATTGGTCTCGTGGCAATTCGATGGGTTCCGCTGATCGACTCGGCCGCATTGACAGCGTGGCATGGGAATTATCCAAACTAACGACCGGATAACAAACCGAACTGCCCCAATAGAAAGGCTTACTATAACCGGGACCAGTTTCCGTAGTACAAATTTCAGCGTATATCTTCCCAGTTATGGTTTGGCCATTTTCGTGTGCGATGGGAAGGCCCATATTCATTTTTTCTTCGCCGGGTGTTGCATCGCCGTTCCAGCCGCACCACAATATCGAATAGCCCTGCCGAAATAGCCAATTATTGCCGCCGTCGGAATCTATAAAGTACAGCGAGACCTTCCAACCACGATTGTTGACGAAGTAAAGTAGTCGACGATTACCCTTGAGGGCGTCAACGGGTTTGAGAAGCTCGAAGTCGGTCCAGAATTCGACGTTGCCCCGCTCATTTCGGTCAGCCAGCTTCAAATCAACTACTCGCTGATTGGCCGGGTCATCAGGGTCAACCTCTAAATACATTTTGCCGGCAATCTTTTCATATTGTCCAACCCCACCAAAGTTTTGGCCATCTTCGTAAAGCTCTCGGACCTCGATTTCCACTCGAACCACTTTGCCTAAAAGTTCCTGCGGCAAAAGAACTAACAGGCAAACAATCACACATAAAAACAATTGAATAACTTTGTTCGCTTCGATTCGAGATGTGCGGTGTAATTTGCTTAACAACATTTTCAACCTCCTTTATTAACTTACTTCAGGACATTTTCTTTACTCTGCAGGAATATCACAAATCCTTTAATAAACAATTAACGAAAACATATCATAAGATGATATTTGGTCTATCTGTCCGGCTCGCCCGACTCAAAGGGGGGCGTTGTCGGCAACCTTTTTCTGCCACTTTCTCAGCATCGCCATCATCTCTTTAACCTTTGCTGCGTAGGCGGGCTCTTCGGCCAGGTTCTTCATCTCGTCGGGGTCGTTTTGCAAATCAAAAAGTTGCGTTTCCTTGACTTTCGGGTAGCGGATGAGCTTCCAGCGCTCGTCTCGCACGGACCGCTGCACATCCTTGTACGCCGTAAACAAAGAGTCGCGCACCTTATTCTCCTTACCTTCCATTATTGCCACAAGACTCCTGCCGTCCACACCTCCCGGAATCGCTATCCCGGATAACTCACAGATAGTAGGAAACAAATCGTAAAGATACACAAGAGCATCGGACCTCTTGCCCGCCGGTATTCCAGGCCCGCAAATTATCAGCGGCACGCCAACACTGTGCTCGTAAAGGTTCTGCATTCCAATCAGCCCGTGACTGCCGATGGCCGTCCCCGTATCGGCCGCAAAGATAATAATGGTATTCTCATATTGTCCCGTCTCTTTTAAGGCATCTATAATTCTGCCAATCTCATGGTCCATATAGGTAATAACACTGTAGAAGCCGGCCAGATGTTCTTCAATCACCTCTTTCGTCCGAGGCCAGGGAGCCAGCAGCTCATCGCGTATTACCATCTCACCATTGTCAAACGGGTGCATCGGCAAATAATTCGGCGGTACCGGAACATCACCCGGCTTGTACATATCCATATATTCTTTCGGTGCAGTCCCCGGACCCACATGCGGGTCGTTCGGCGCAGCAAGTGCCACATAAAGGAAAAAGGGATTCTCAGAGTTCTGCTCGCGCACAAATTCAATGGCATTATTTGCATGTCGCTCCGAGCCGTTCGGCGAACGAGCAACAATTATATTTTTATGAAATTCCTGGGCCGCAAAGCGGGGATAATTGCCCATCTTGCCCGTCCGAAGTGTATTATAATCAGCATCCTTCAACGTCTTAGGCAACGTCGCTACACCTGTAATCGGATTCGCCGCCTCCGCCTCTTCGCACATCTCTGTCAACGGGCAATTAAAAAGCGTCCTTCCCGTCATCAGCATCGTCCTGCTCGGCATACACGTAGCACCCGACGTCGAACCCATAAAGTAGGCGTTATTAAAAGCTGCCCCTTCTCTCACTAACTTGTCCAGGTTAGGCGTCTTTATATACTTATTGCCGAGCGCTGCAATCGTATCAGGCCGTTGATTATCACTGACAATCAAAACCACATTAGGCCGTCTCTTTGCTGCCTCTTCAGACAACCCAGGCCCGGAAAGCAGCAAACCCGCCGCCGTTCCCGTTACCGCTTTGATAAACTCACGCCGATTCATAATTATACCTGCCTTTCTGCCCCCGAATCATTCATCCATTCTACCGCATTTCGCCTTTCTGTCAAACTCGAACTTCTCTGCTCCGGAGTTTACCGCTAAACGACGGCAAACAACGTTACGGGCCCCAGCTTAACTCGTTGTATGCCTTTTCTATATGTAAGTTAATATCATAATCTCCGAACTCGTCCATCAGAGGTATATATTTTGAAAGGTCGACTTTTTCCTTTATCTCTTCCAGCGAATATCCCCGCCCATACAGCTCGCCTGCCTGCTCCATCACATCCTTCAAATAATTCTTCCACAACGTGACCTGCCCCTTGCCTTCGAGCACGTCCCCATGACCCGAAATTATCTTCTCGAAGTCCATCCCCTCCATAATCGCTAAAGTTTCTATCCATTCGTAAGGGTAGCAGTCGGGCATATAAGGCCCCCACGCATGCAGCAGGTCGCCCGTACATAATATCTTTTCTTTTGGCAGGTATACGACTGTATCGCCATCGGTATGCCCCCTGCCTAAAAAAAGAATCTTTACAACACGCTTTTTATCATAAAGCACCAGACTTTTTTCAAATGTAATGGTAGGCATTGAATTCTTCACAATCTGCTGTAATTCTCCAAGTTCCTCTTCCATCCCGGAAATTTCACTCTTCAGCTCCTCCTGCTTATCGACATCGGCAGTATCAGCCAACTGGCGCTTCATGTCCTTAATCCTCCTCGTTAGACCTGGTATATTGGCCTTAACTCGCGGTATACCGCGTTTGGAAATACCCCGATACGTGTTCACCGAAGCAATAATCTCCACCCCGGGACAGTCCTCTAAATAGGCCGCGTTACCCTGGAAGTGGTCGTAATGATAATGGGTGTCCACAACATACCGGATGGGCTTGTCCGTCACCGTCTTTATCTGCTTCATCAGCGCCCGGGCTGCGAAGGGCCTCGAATGCGTATCAACGACCATAATCCCATCTTCGAGAATAATCACTGCCGCATTACAGTGTATCATCCCGCCGCCAAGGGCGCGGGCAATATAAACTCCCTCAGCCGCCTCCTTCAGCTCGAACATCCCCCCTGCCGCAAAAACAGAACTTCCGAAGAACAAAAGCACAATGCTCAGCCCCGCAAACCTTCGCAGGATTCTTCGTTTTAAACCCAAAATTCCATTCTTGGCTGTACCTATCGCCTTTTCCCTGCTCAACTTACATTTCATTTTCATCTCCCTTCTAAAACATACTTTATACACACCGAACGCATTTTCACACTAAACAAGCAAATGCAATTATACACCAGACAACCAGATAATAAAGAAAAACTCGACGACAAATAATTGCCTGTCTAAGGTGTTGGCGTTAGAATGTGGTGTATGCAGAGTAAAGACAATAAACGGCTGGAAGGCAAGGTAGCAATAGTTACAGGTGCAAGCAGGGGTATCGGGCGGGCTGTTGCGCTGATGTTAGGCACAGAAGGCGCTATCGTAGTTCTGGCGGCAAGAACAAAGCAGCTTTTAGAAAAGGTTGCAGCGCAGGTGCGAAATGAGGGAGGCCAGGCAATTGTTGTCCCATTCGATTTGGAGGATGAAGAGTCCATAAAGAAACTTGTCCAGACAGTCCGCGGAAAATTCAACCGGCTGGATATACTGATAAACAACGCAGGGGTAACGCATTCAGCTTCTTTGGCTGAGACTGCAACAGAGGATTGGGACCGTCTGATGCGGATTAACACCAGAGGACCTTTTATCCTTTGCAGAGAGACACTGCCGATGTTAAAGAAAGCCGAAAGCGGATACATCATAAACATCAGCTCAGTTGTCGGCGTCAAAGGCTATCCGCTGCAAAGCGCTTATACGGCCTCGAAACACGCCCTGCGGGGGATGTCAATTTCGCTGTCTGAGGAGCTGAGGGGAACAAACGTGCGGGTTCACGTGCTTTGTCCGGGCGGCGTGGATACAGAGCTGGTCAGCCAGGTCCGCCCTGATATAAAAACCGATGAGCTGATAAAGCCGGAGGAAATAGCTGAGCTGGTTTGCTATCTTCTAACGCATAAAGGCAATGCGGTTATTGATGATTTGCATATCCGAAGAGCAGCTTCCGCACCCTGGTTTTGATTAGCAGCCGCACCTCTCATCCCTAACCCCCAACCCCTCATCCCTAACCCCTAAAATCCTCTTTCTCCTGTTCAACTTTCTACCGTTCCACTCTCCTCGGCCATAGGCCGACACTGCCTCCAGTTCGATGTTTAATTTTCTTACTCCGTTCCTGCGTAATAAATGTTGTGACAATTCAATTCAAACATTCATCATTCGCTTGTGTCTGGGCAGAAGGTTTTAAAGTGGACTTCATATCCTACTTTGAAACCCCTGCTCCCATGCCGCCGCCCATGCCCCGTGCCCCGTCTCTGTTGGTTCTCAGGCTTTCGATGGCAGGTAGGTTGCTGCGCAGGTGGTCGATGGCTGACTCGCTGAGGTGAGCGCTGGAATTGACCGTTACACTTCGCAATGATTTGAGCCCTTCGAGGGATCGCAGCCCTTGATCGGTGAAGTTGCCGGTAACTGTAAGGTTGTTCAGTTTTTTCATGTTGGCCAGATGCATCAATCCGCGGTCGGTCATACCGGGTCCGCCTATGTTAAGCATCTCCATTTCGGTCAGCCCGGCCAGATGGGCTAAACCAGCGTCGCCGATCCCGCGGATTGCCTGCAGCCATTTAAGACGTTTGAGATTTGCCAGACATGCTATATCTTCCTCCTGGAACGTCCCTTGTTGTCGCTCACCATGATATTGGAAAGATAGAGTCAACAGTTCAAGTTTCGTCAATCCGGAGATGTTCAGACGGGCCCCGTCCTGTACGAGATCGTGTACCCTCAGGCTCTTAAGGTTCGACAACGGGTTGAGTTTGCTCAAGCCCGAGACGGTTATCTTCGCCTTGGTCACGTACAGTTCCTCCAAAGAACGGAGTGTAACCAGCTTGGCGAGCGCTTGATCGGTCAGCAACTCGCCCCTGAACGACAGGTCTCGAAGGTTGGAAAGTTTGGCAATATGTTCTATACCTTCATCAGTTATGGCCGGGCTCGCGACGCTAAGTCTTTCAAGAGACCGCAGTCTGGACAGGTGCTTAAGCCCTTTATCGGTATACGGGTCACCCGGACTAGAATACGGGGCACCCTCAGACTCTTCCCAATGCACCGATGGAATCGTAAGATGTTTGAGATTCGGCAATTCGGCCAGATAGGCCAGTCCTTTGTCGCTCAAGTCCATATTCAACATATCGAAATACTCGAGCGATTTGACCTCTTTGAGGTGCGCCATACCGGCATCAGTAATCGGCGGATTTGCGTGATCGACACTGTATCTGCCAAGACGGAGTTTTTTCAGCGAGCGCATGTGCTTCAGGTACGAGAGTCCTCCGTCGGTGACTTTTGTGTTAAGAAGACAGAGGTTCTCGAGCCGGGTGAGCCTCGAGAGGTGAATCATTCCCGCGTTGGTGATCGGTAGACCCGAGAGGCTCAAGATTCTCAATAAAGGGACTTTCTCGAGATGGACAAGCCCGGCGTCGGTGAAATTGCCCCACAGCTTCAGGTATCTGAGCGAGGGCAGATTCGCAAGATGAACCAGCCCGGCGTCGGTGATGCGGCGGCTTCCGGCCCCGAATCTGCCAAGCTGAAGTTCCTCGAGTGAAGTGAGCGATGCCAGTTGAGCCAAGCCGTCGTTCGTCGCATGGCACTCCGCGAAGTATACGCCTTTCAACGACGGTAGCTGGGCTATGATCGCGATGTCCGTATCTGTCACGAAACGCGGCGCAGTGAGCCGTTCCAGCGATTTCAGTTCCTTGAGGAAGTTCATACTGTTGGGCGCGATATTTACCGTGTACATATACAGATATTTGAGCCCGGTCAGATGCGCAACGTGCCGGGTGCACGCACCTGTGACCATTGGCTCATAATACATGAAGGGGAACATGAGTGTATGAATATCGTTCGGGTCAAGTTTTCGGAGCGGCGACAAGTCTTTCAACGCGTCCTTATGGAGTTTGAGTCCCAGCAATTTCCCGGCAGGCACAACGACACTGCCTCTGGCCTGACCAAAATACTCCCAATCCCCCCACCAACGCGTGCCGTCCATATTATGCTGGAACAGTTCGATCTCTCTTTTCTTGGACGCGTCGATTACCTTGACCGTACCTATCGAACGGTCCATCGGGAAATGGACCACACGAACTCCACCAGCTTCTATACTTGCAGGTCGACTCTGTGCAA
>JBHPEQ010000009.1:0-46158 GCA_042576845.1 Planctomycetota bacterium | reverse complement strand
TTTCAGCCAGTTTTTCCCTGTCGTATTCGATGATGCTGGTGGATTTTATAAAATCATTTGCGCTTAACGGGCTACAGAATTTTGCACTGATTCCCGTAGGAAGGGTATGACTGGGTCCCGCCCAGTAGTCGCCGACCACAACCGGACTATACTCACCAATAAAAATTGCACCGGCGTTTACTATTTTGTCAGCGATTTTTCTGCTCTCATCACCACATTGAATCTGCAGATGCTCAGCAGCAAATTCATTCGCTCTCTCAATCGCTTCATCTATGTCCCTAAACACAACAATTCCACTGAACTTGTTCAGGCATGTTTTTGTTTCCTCAGAGCGATCTAATTGTTTCACCTGTGTTTTAAGTTCCTCAAGCACGCCTTCGCCAAGTTTCTGTGAATCTGTAAACATAAATGCGCAACCGGGGTCGTGCTCCGTCTGGCTTAGCATATCCGCTGCCACCCAGGAAGGATTCGCCTTATCGTTTGCAATTATCAATACCTCGCTTGGTCCAGCGATTGAGTCGACGCCAACCTCTCCAAAAACTAATTTTTTTGCGGTCTGCACCCATTGGTTACCCGGACCAACAATTTTATCAACCCTGGGGATAGTTTGTGTGCCGAATGCCAAAGCTGCTACGGCTTGAGCGCCGCCGATTCGATATACCTCGGCGATGTTGAGTTCATAACATACAGCCAAAATCACCGGATGAATGCTGGTCTTTTTATATCTCGGAGGAGAGACCACAACAATTTCTTTCACACCAGCTACCTGAGCAGGGACCGCCGTCATTATTACAGTAGAGGGCAGTGGTGCAGAAGCTCCAGGGACACATATGCCGACTCTTTTTATTGGCGTGTATTTTATGCCAGGATGTGAGTTTTCATTACCAATAAAAATTTCAGTCTGATATTTTCTCACATTGTCAATTACTTTACGAAGCGATTTTAGAAGGACTTTATCAATCTCGGCGTGAGCTTTTTCTAAATCCTCTTTGCTTATACGAAATTGTTCCGGAGTTAACTTAACGCCATCAAATTTCTCCGTATATTTTACCAAGGCTTCGTTTGTGTACTTTATCAATGCTTCGTCTTCTTTTTCCACAACCTCACTAAGAATCTCTTCCACCTTTCGGCGGTTCTCGATATGGCGCGGGCCAAGCCCAAAATGTGACAAACCTGCTTTTGAGAAAAAAATGTCGAATAATTTGTCTTGAAAATTTGGCTGTTCGTATGAGATTAGGATTTTGTCAAGTTCGTTGGGCACGAGAAGTCTCCTTTATCTTGAAAAGTTTTGGTGGTTGTAGGTTATGTTCGCTCCTTGCAGCAGCAGGTAATAATCGCCTTTGTATTTTGTCAAGAGTCCTGATATTCTAAATCTCAACGGCTCCGGGGAAGCTTTTTGTTTGAGCTCGGCTAATTCGAGGGCCGAAGAAGGCAGGGTTTTCAAAGAAGCTTGGGTAACATTGCGTCCGAGAGAGTCGAAAACGAAAACAGAATTACCGTCGGATTGTTTTTTCAAAACAGCAGTCCTGTTAGCGATGACAGTGTCAACCTGCTTATCCAGTCTTTTAGATATGCGCTCGGTTCGGATGATTTTCCGGTCTGCGATTTTATCCATTATTTCTTTCGGGATGACAATTGCATCACCCTGCTCGTTGATAGCCACCTCCGGCTTAGGCAACTGTTCTTGTGTAGTCTGCGTCCCGGCGTCAGGTTCTTGAACTCGACTCAGAGGGAAGAAATACTGTGGATAAATGAAATTTTGGTTTTTGTATCGGGTAACTTTTCCCCAGAGCTTATAAGCTGGTCTTGTTCGCTGTTCGGCATCAGCAAGGATTTCCTCAAGCGTTGCCGACGGCAGCATTTGCAGTGCAGAACCGGCAGGAAAACGACCGAAATAATCATTTATATCCGAGGCCGATTCAAAGAAATAAACATCATTTGAATCGTCGAGGATAAATTTGCCCTCGATGCCGGAAAGCAAAAAGCCGTCGGAAAATAATTGTGTTTCGCCCGGTTCGGCGGCTATTGCCGTGCCGGTAAGTAAAATCCAAAACCAAAATATCCGCGTCTTAGACACCGTTGTAATCACTCCGGATAAACAAAAAAATCAAATCGCTGCAAGCAGGCGCTCTTTAACCTCATCGGGGTCGGCAGCAAACTGCACAAAACGTTTGCTGGAAGCATCCTCGCTCCCAATCAAATCAATAAGGGATTTCCAAAAATCGCCAACCAGTATAATAAGTTTTTGTTTTTCGAGAAAGCCCTTATTTTTAAATTCCCAGACTTTCGCCAATTCGAGCAAAGTCCCTGTTGAGCCGGGCAGAACGACATAACCATTTCCCAGCTTCATCAGGGTATCGAGCCGCTCATCAAGCGAACTGGCAACAATTTCGCGAGTTGAATATTCATTGGCCTTAGCTTTGCCGAAAGCCGAGCAGGTAACCGCTATAACGTTTCCGCCGGCCATTGCCGCCCCTTTTGCAGCCGCCAGCATAGTTCCGCCGTATCCGCCGTTTGCGATGGTAAAACCGGCTTGAGCCAACACGGCGCCCAGTTCGTAGGCAAGTTTATAAACTGGTTGTTCAATTCTTACGCTTCCACTGCCGAAAATGGCTATGATTTTTTCACTCATTGGCCTTTTTAAGTGTATAGTTCAGCAATCCTGCAGAGAGCAGAATTTCTCTATCTCTTTCGGAAAGGACGAGTTTTCCGAGAAATTCATATTTCCCGTTCAGCTCTTTGATATTCACTTTGTTACTGTTGGTTACTGCATCAAGCAAACCTGGAATCTGCAATCGGTCAGAGAGTTCAATTTTGTCGTGATCTGTCGGGTTTTCAAATTCGATGGGGACAATGCAGAAATTAATTAAATTGGCCTTGTGAATCCGCTCGATGCTTTTTGCAATGACCGCCCGGATTCCGAGATACATTGGACAAAGTGCGGCGTGCTCTCTTGAGGAGCCCTGCCCATAGCTTTCACCGGCGACAATGACTCCGGCGATGTTGTCTTTCTTCAGCTCAAGGGCACGCTCGGCGAATGTCGGATTTCCTTCTTCGTTAAAACAGTTGAAAACGAACCTGGCATACTCAGGGACATTCGAGCGTAATTTCAGAAAAGTGCCAGCCGGCATAATATGGTCGGTGGTTATTTTGTCGCCGCACTTGAGCAGGACTTGACCATCTAAATTCTCAGGCAACGGCTGGGGAGTATCCGGAACAACAATCGTAGAACCGCGAAGCACCTCTATTTTTTCTGCATCCTTTTGAGGTAAAGGTCTTTCAATCATACTGTCATCTATGATAAATTCAGCAGGCATTTCGATTTCTGGAGATTCAATGCCGAGCAAGTCGGGCAGCTGCCGCGGGTCAGTGATTTTACCTGTCAGTGCCGAAGCAACAGCGGTCTCCGGACTAACAAGATAAACCTGGTCGCCTTTTGTTCCGCTTCGGCCGGCAAAGTTTCTGTTGAATGTCCGAAGACTAACTATGCCATCGGCTGGCGACAAACCCTGACCGATACAGGGGCCGCAGCCGCTTTCGAGAATACGGGCGCCTGCTGAAATCATATCCGACAATGCTCCATTTGCCGACAGAATATCCAGGACTTCTCTGCTGCCGGGGGCAACGGCAAATTCCACCATAGTATTTATGCGTCTGCCTTTCAAAACTCTTGCGACCATCATCAAATCAGCGTAACTGGAGTTTGTGCAGCTGCCTACTATTATCTGGTTTGTCTTAAGTCCGGCAATTTCAGAAACCTTTTTGATGTTGCCGGGAGACGAGGGGCAGGCAGCCAAAGGTTCGAGCTTGCTTAGGTCAATTTCGATGATACGGTCATACTTGGCATCCGCATCGGCGGCTAATGGGCGATAGTGTTTTTCTCTTTTTTGGACAGCAAGGAATTTTCTTGTTTGCTCATCGCTTGGAAAAATACTGGTAGTAACACCTAATTCTGCACCCATATTTGTAATTGTAGCCCTTTGCGGGACAGAAAGTGTTGAGATGGCCTGGCCGAGATATTCAACCACCCAGCCGACATTCCCCTTGGTTGAGAGAATGCTCAGCAGTTTTAAGATTACATCCTTTCCAGCCACCCAATCGTTCAATTTGCCGATTAGTTTGACGCCCAGCACCTTTGGGCAGGTAATGTAGAAAGGACCACCGGCCATAGCGACAGCGACATCAAGTCCGCCCGCACCTATAGCCAGCGAGCCGATTCCGCCTGCCGTAGGGGCATGCGAATCACTGCCTAAAAGAGTAACGCCAGGCCTGGCGAACCGCTCGAGATGTACTTGATGACAGATACCGTTTCCGGCACGCGAATGGTAAACACCTGATTTGGCGGCTATCGTCTGAAGGTATAAATGGTCGTTATGGTTCTCAGGGCCAAACTGACTCATATTGTGGTCGATGTAGCTGACCGAAAGCTGGGTTTTGACCTTCGCCTGAACCATTGACTCAAAAAACAAAAAAGCAGTCGTTCCGGTGGCGTCCTGAGTCAGACTCTGGTCAATGCGAATACCTACCTGCCTGCCTTTGGCAAGTGTCCCGTTTATAAGGTGCTCACTTAGAATCTTGTAAAAAAGCGTCTGTGCCAATTTTTACACTCCCTGAAAAATTCTGTTTCCTACTCTAACACAGATACCGTATGAATACAAATGAGATTCCGTGCATATCTTAGTCTGCTTCAACACAGATGAAAGTGCTATCAAGCGAGAATTGATAATTTAAAAAAACAAAAAGCGGCCCTGTGCGCTTTCACACAAGGCCGCTTGTAAGGCAAGTCAATCAAAAAATACAACAAGCAAAACCTTAGTTTCCTAACCCATTAATTGGGCAAAATACAATAGGGACCTTGGCAATTATTATTACCACGGACCCACCAGGCTATCGGAACATTCATTGACCAGAAACGCATCGTCTTCAGACAAAGGTCCGCTGTCCCCTATCGTCGGGTATCCAATAGGTAATCCTTTCTGGAGATCTATATTGCTTATTGGCCGCGTATAATTACCTGCGCCCCAATTTGTCCAGATGTTATCTTTCTGAAGGCCTACATTAGGATGCCCTTCGAAACTTACGTGCTGATCGGCAAACAGAACGTTTTGCCCTTCACGCTGGTGTGATGCCGAATTTCCATATGGTTCATCATCCAGTGGATCTAGGGAGTAATCCGGGTCTACAAAAATCCATCTGCCATCACCTTCATCTCTGACCGTCACAAAAGTTTGATACCCTAGATATTGCCCTCCTTCATTCATAAAATCGGCGGCGGCTGCATCCATAAATGGATTTTTGTCTGAAGCCACAGGACATTGTGGGTTGCTTACCTGAGTAACGGGGTAACCTCTGCCCGCTCCTGACCCTGCCCATATATAAGGCATATTATAGGCAAAGCTACAATGCTTGTACGGTTCGTTGCCGAAATCCCAAGACTCCTCAAGTGTCATAGAAGGATTCCCAGAGGGAGCGTAGTCAGAAATATCGAATTCATATGACCCCTGGTCACCTTTACAGAGAAACTGCGCTGGTGTTACATCAGCATACTTAACAAGCAGATAAAAACTGGATGTAATGGTTGCATATCCACCGCCGCTTCTACCACAGCCAAAGGCTTCTGTTCTAAGCGGAGCGGCGTAGTCCTGGATGTTACCAATGGTAGACCATTGACCATCTCTGCATCCTGCGATCTGGTACCTTTCATCATTGTCATTCGCATAGACCAACATCGCTCGTCCAATACCGGAGAGATTGGTCCCGCACATCAACCGATAGGCAATCTGCCTCACTCTCGCCAAAGCAGGCATCAAAATACCCATCAGTAGAGCTATGATCGCAATAACGACCAATAACTCAACTAAAGTAAAACCTTTTCTTTTCATTTTGTTCTCCTTTTCTTAACTTCTTCAAGATTCACAGGCCCGGTTGTCCTTAAGCCCACTCAGCGGGTATGTGTTAAAGATAAATGCACCCAACATCTGCTTCAAATTCAATCACTACTTTTTTCTGTGAATCTCATTAACATTCTTTAGTTTAAGAACAACCGGTTCTAATTTGCATATTTCAATCACTTTTTGGTTTCTATCGAACAGTCTTAAGTTTGCTATCCGCATTGAACTGCTGTAAAAGCATGCCCCACGGATATACTTTCATCCTTTTTGAGCAGGCAGGTTTAAGATATGAAAAAAGAAAATTTAATATGATGACTAAATTAAATATAATAAACTTGTTTTCAAACCTACCAGTCATTTATACCTTACTACAAAAACGCTTTGTTGTCAAGTAAATTTTTAAAAAAAATTATTTTTTTTGATTCTTGAAGAATTTCTGGAATTTTCTTAACTTGCCTTAAATTTCCACAAAATTACTATGCAAGAGCGAAAAATGACGAGCTGCAAACGCTTTGAAAACCTTCAAAAACTTCTGGAAAAACACAACCAAAGCCATCTTTTGGCCTTTTACGGGCAATTACCAGCCGAAAAACAGGAAAAACTGCTTTCGCAGGTGGAAGAACTTGATTTCGGCAAAATAGATGAATGGGTATCTTCTCTGGTCAAAAACGCCTCCGGAACCACTATTCCGGCAGATTTCTCTCCTGTTGACGCCTACACATCGTTGCCTGCCGGCCCAAAAGAGCAGGCCAAATACTCAGAAACAGCGGAGCTCGGCAGGAAATTAATAGCTGACGGTAAGGTTGCTGCATTTGTAGTGGCCGGAGGGCAGGGAACCCGGCTTGGATTCGACGGCCCAAAGGGCAATTTCCCCATCAGCCAGGTTAAAAACAAAACACTTTTTCAGATTTTCGCTGAAACCATCGATGCAGCATCGGCAAAATACGGCCCAGCTATTCCGTGGTATATTATGACAAGCCCGCTGAACCATAAGCAGACGGTTGAGATTTTCCGCTCAAACGATTATTACGGACTGAAAGATAGCAATGTGTTTATATTTCAACAGGGCACGCTCCCGAACTTCGATTTCGAAGTCAAAATTCTTTTGGCTGATAAAGACAGGATTGCCTGCTCTCCAGATGGCCACGGTGGCAGCTTGAAAGCACTGTATAAAAGCGGTGCTCTGGAAGATATGGAAAAACGTGGTATAGAATTCATAAGCTATTTCCAGGTTGATAATTCTCTTGTAAATATCCTTGACCCTCTCTTTATCGGCCTGCACGCCCTGGACGATGCCGAAATGTCTTCAAAAGCGCTGAGAAAAGACTCGCCATATGACCAGGTTGGTAATTTCTGTCTTGTCGACGGCAAGGTAACCGTTATCGAATACAGCGACTTGCCCGACGAATATGCACAGAAACGAAAACCGGATGGCTCGCTGGTCTTCAGTCTCGGTAGTATCGCTATTCATATTATCAATCGCAGTTTCGTAGAACGACTGAATGAAGGGGGTTTTTCTTTGCCGCTTCACCGTGCGGTCAAAAAAATCCACCACATAGATGAGCAGGGAAATTTCGTAAAGCCAGGAGAACCAAACGGTGTCAAGCTGGAAAGTTTTGTCTTTGACGCCCTGCCTTTAGCTCGGAAGTCAATTATTCTCCAGACGGTCAAAGAGCAGGAATTTGCACCAGTAAAAAATGCAAGCGGCATCAACAATCCCGATGACATCAGGAAAAGGATGGTCGCCCGTTGTGCCGACTGGCTTGAATCTGCCGGTATTACCGTGCCGCGAAAGCCGGACGGCTCCGTCGATGCGGTCCTGGAATTAGCGCCGAGTTTCGCATTAGAGAAAAGCGACATCGAGTCAAAGGCAGAAAAAATCCCGCAAATCAAACCCGGCGACGAGCTTTATCTGGAATAAATGAACAAAAGTAATATATCACTATCCGACTAACTTATTAATAATCCTCCAAGCATAAATTTGATAAATCGGCCTGTTAATTTTTTATCGGATAACTATAATGTGCTTAAATTGTTATGCTAAAACAAAAATATAACAATGAATACAGATGATTCAAAAAACCAACTTGACTTTGTCCGTCAGATAGTTGCGGATGATATGAAGAGCGGCAAATGGGACAGGCGGGTGGCTACGCGTTTTCCGCCTGAGCCGAACGGCTTTTTGCATATCGGTCATGCAAAGAGCATCTGCCTTAATTTCGGCATAGCAGAAGAATTCGGCGGGCTATGCAACCTAAGATTCGATGACACCAACCCAATCAAAGAGGAACAAAAATATATCGACTCAATCGAAGAAGATGTTCGCTGGCTCGGCTTCGACTGGGAGGACAGGTTATACTACGCCTCGGATTACTTCGAGCAGATGTACGAATACGCAGTGCAGTTAATCAAGGCCGGCAAGGCGTATGTCTGCGACCTTAACGCCGACGAAATAAGAGAATATCGCGGCACACTGACTGCTCCTGGAAACAACAGTCCACATCGCGACCGCAGAGTTGAAGAAAATCTCGATTTGTTCGAGCGTATGCGGGAGGGGGGATTCCCGGACGGCACGCGAACGCTGAGAGCGAAAATCGATATGACGCATCCGAACCTGAATATGCGAGACCCGATTATGTACCGGATTCTGCATGCAGCGCATCCCCGAACTTCTGACAAATGGTGCATATACCCAACGTATGACTGGGCACACGGACTGGAAGATTCCATCGAAGGCATCACTCATTCAATTTGCACACTCGAATTTGAGAATCACAGGCCTTTGTACGACTGGTTCCTTGAGCAATTAGACATTCATCATCCGCAGCAGATTGAGTTTGCCCGGCTGAATCTGTCATATACCATAATGAGCAAGCGCAAGCTCCTGCAACTGGTTCAGCAGGGTCACGTTACCGGCTGGGACGACCCGCGGATGCCAACCATCTCCGGCCTGCGACGACGGGGCTACTCGCCGACGGCAATTCGAAACTTCTGCAAAGTAATCGGCGTCAACAAATTTAACAGCACTGTTGATATCGCCCTGTTAGAGCACTGTCTGCGGCAGGACCTCAATAAAACCTCACCGCGAGTAATGGCTGTATTGCAACCACTGAAGGTCGTCATTGAGAACTACCCGAAGGATAAAACAGAGAACCTTGATGCAATCAACAATCCCGAAGACCCATCTGCCGGCACACGTCAGGTGCCTTTCTCAAGAGAACTTTATATCGAAAGCGACGATTTTATGGAGGAGCCGCCGAAGAAATTTTACCGCCTGGCTCCGGGGCGCGAAGTTCGTCTGCGATATGCTTATTTTATAAAGTGTACTGATGTAGTTAAAAATGATGCCGGCGAAATAATCGAGCTGCACTGCACTTACGACCCCGCAACAAGAGGAGGCAACGCCCCTGACAGACGCAAGGTCAAATCCACCCTCCACTGGGTAAGCGCCTCTGATGCAATTGAAGCCGAAGTCCGGCTATATGATAATCTCTTCACTAAAGAAAACCCGGATGATGTCGAAGAGGGAAAGGATTTTACCTCAAACTTAAATCCGAACTCAATGCAGATGCTTTCCAAATGCAAAGTCGAGCCCTCTTTGAAAGATGCAAAACCTCTTGAGAGATTCCAGTTCGAAAGAATGGGCTATTTCTGTCTCGACCAGCTCAGCAGCGATGAAAAACTCATATTCAATCGCACGGTAACGCTACGCGACACCTGGGCAAAAATCCAGAAAGCTCAGAAGAAGGGAAAAAGCAAATCATAACCTCGCCTAGCAATATCACCTCCCCTTTTATAGAAGAGCAACTTTTCTCAGAAAGGCCAGGCCCAGGGAACCAGTATAGTTGCACAAACCAAAAGCAGAATATTGAGTGGTAATCCGACTTTCACATAATCCATAAGCCGATAGCCACCCGGCCCGTATACCATTAGGTTCGTTTGATAACCTAAAGGTGATATGAAGCTCGCTGAGGCAGCGAAAGCTACTATCATCACAAATGTTCTCGGATTGGCCCCCATATTTTGTGCAATGGCCACCGCAAAGGGAAAGATAAGAGCAGCAGCGGCGTTATTGGTAACGGCTGCTGCCAAAAGACTTGTCATTGTATAGACTGCTGCCAATACGGCGTAAGGGCCGAACGACTCCGTCATCCTGACTAAAAGACCAGCTATCGAATCGACACATCCCGATTCAACAAGCGCCTTTGCCATTCCAAACGCTGCTGCAATGGCGATTAAGGTCCGCCAGTCAACACTTCGACGGGCATCTGCAATCGATATACACCGGGCCAAAACCATCAGACCAGCCACCAGAAAAGCTGCGATAACAATCTTCGTTACACCTGTCACCAACAAGATGACAAGCAAGACAAGCAGAACCAAAGACAATATTGTTTTATCATATCTAAGCGGACGAGAACCCTCCACCCCGCCGACTAACAGAAAGTGTGGATTATTCCTGTTTGCCCGCCGAAAATGCAAACCAGCCCGCAGTAAAAGCGTATCACCCGCCCGTAATACAATATCTCCGACTTTGCCTGTAAGACGCTGTCCGCCCCGATGGACCGCAACCACGACAGCGTTATAGAGGGCTCTGAAATCGGCATCACGAATAGTCTTGCCAACGCTCGGACAGGTCGGAGAAACGACCGCTTCGCAAAGCATTCTTCTCGAGCGTTTCGGCATTTCGGCTTCATAATTCGTCTCGTCGGCTGGAACCAGACCGGGAATTTTTTCAACATCCACGATTGTGTTTACTACACCGGTAAATGTAAGAACATCATCTGCCTGGAGCTCACAATCAGGCGATACCGGCGAAATTGTCTGTTGATGACGGGTAATCTCAACCAGAAACAATCCCGGCAAATGACGAAGGCCGGCCTGTTCAATCGTTTGCCCAACCAGCCGGCATTCCGGCTGAACAAACAGGTTTACAAGATACTCACGAGAAGAGGACGTCAATTCTTCCATCGGCTCCCTGCGACGAGGCAGCAGATGACGTCCCACAAAAAGCATATAAAGGATACCTATAATTGCATAAGGCAGGCCAACCCGCCCAATTTCAAAAAAGCTCATCGTATGAAGGGACTCGCTTAAGGCGGGATTGGACCGCGAGGTCTCCTCCATAAGTCCGTTGACCACAAGGTTTGTGCTTGTGCCGATTAATGTGCATGTTCCGCCGAAGATACAAAGATATGAAAGCGGGAGCAGCAGCCGGGAGGGTGCAATTCGATGTTTTCGGCACCAATCCGATATAATCGGTATAAACATCGCTACGATAGGGGTATTGTTAAGAAAAGCAGACAGTGCCGGCAATACTCCAGCCATGCGCCTCAAAAATCCCTTCTCCGTCCTCACCTGCCCGAATACGCGCCTCCCCAGCTCATCCAAAGCGCCGGTTTCACGCAGAGCCGCCGCAACTACATAAAGCGCCCCCACTGTAAGAACTGCAGCGTTTGAAAATCCGGCCAGGGCCTGCTCAGGTGTAATAATGCCCACCAATGTAACAATGACCACTCCGCCCAATAGCAAGGCGTCAGGGGAAATATTACGGATTAAGCCCGCAATTATCAATCCGAGGACAATTAAACAAAAATAAGCTTCCCAGCCCATATCTGAGACCTTAACATCCTGACTTCAAAAAAATTAAAGAAAACAACATAGTTCTGGTCGACATTTTTGCCATAAATCTTTCGGGTGAATTTGGAATTTTCGTGATTTTAGCTTATGAGCATCGCAGTTGCCAGTATTTTTACCGGTGTTTACCCCTGTGCATTGGTGGAAAGGGCTCACGCAGCACTTTAACCATAGCAAATTCATAAACAATTGTTGTTATTGAAGTTATAATGGGCCGGTTGAAAGAGTGCATATTCTTTGAATTTTTTTGTAACAGAACTGAACCATGCGCAATTTAATGTATGACAATGGTTGATGCTATGGCGAAAATCGCAGAGAAAGCGGATAACGACGATTTGGTTCTGCAGGCCCGAAGCGATGCTGATGCACTCGGCCGGCTTTACGAATTATACTACGAGCGGATTTTCAGGTTCTGCGTCCATCGGCTTTTCTTCAAAGAAGTCGCTGAGGATGTAACTTCCATTGTCTTCCTGCAGGTCGCTCGTAAGATAAGCAGTTTCAGAGGCCAAACAGAAGCCGACTTTCGAAACTGGCTGTACGCCATAGCAGCCAACCATGCAAACTCTTACATAAGAAAAGCATCTCGGCGAAATCAGCTCCTTGAAAAAACGGCACAGTCAATATCAGCCGATTGCAAAGATAATTCTTCGCAGCCGGACTGGACGAAACTTTATTCAGCTATTTTGAAATTAAAGCCAAAGTATCAGACCATTGTTACTTTACGTTTTTTTGAAAATTTCAGTTTTTCTCAAATTGCAAAAATAACCAATGCCAGACAAACAACCGTGCGTGTGGGGCTCCACAGAGCTATTAAAAAGTTAAGATACCATTTGCAAAGAGTTGTAGATGGAGGCAGATAAAATGTTCAAAAATGAAGATGATTTCAAAAATTTAGTCGACCGGCTCGAAATCGATGATAAGCCCAATACTGCCCACCGTCAAAACCTGCACCGGCAAATCCTTTCTGTCTTCAACGAAACACAACAATCTCCTTCCCCACCGATCCTTTCCTGGCAAACATTAGGGAGAACTATTATGAAAAGTAAAGTTACAAAACTCGCCGCCGCTGCGGTGATAATATCTGCCGTATCGCTTTTGGTTTGGTTAAGCACAAATCAGGATTATTCCAATGGAGCAAAGCCGATTAGCTACTTCAACTTGCTCAGTGAAGTTCGTGCCGCTGAACAGAATCTTTTTTATCAGGACGGCATTTCTCATATAGTTAACGAAATAGTCGTTTACCAAACTCCTGAGGAAATTTTACCAGAAGATGAAGAACAAACCGAAATTCAAAAAGGCATTGATACTGCTCATTCTTTTTTGGAATACAACTGGCTTCCTATGTGCTCAGTTCAGGCCAACGGCCAGCTGCGATTTAATCAGCTTCAGCTTTCATCTGACGAAACTCAACCTTATACCATAGTGGATGAATCCTGGTATGACCCTGCAACGGGTAAGTTCGCCAGAGTTCTTAAAGTTGACGAGCAGGTATTTTTTGCTAATTCCTATGATGGTCAATTTGTTTACAGCTCTCAGACAGCGCCGGACGGTTCTATTCAGCTGATTAAAGAACAAGCAGCAGATAGCTTTACTCCGCCGCAAAATCCTGCCGAGTTCCTCGGTATCACAGCAGGCATGCCAAGTGATATTTCTGAGGAGAGCGGTGCTCCAATCCAAGAAATACAGGAGGGTGCCCTGGCTGATGGTACGCCTGTTCGTATAGTGACGGCAGGTTTTACCGATATGTTCGGTGACCTCAAAGCTTATTGGATGTTTAAAATTCGTCGGGATGGCAACATTGTTGCTGAAATGGAGTTCGTAATCGACGGCAACACCCAATTCTTGATTCGGAGGGTTGCGCAAGAAATTGTTGATGCTCCGGATATATCATGGCATCTCGATATGCTGCCTCAAGAAGTTAATGAAGAGCAGGAAGAACCTAAGGCAAAAGTCCAAACTGATATGGTAATTCCCGATGTCTCCATCCAGCATATGGTCGAAAGAGCCGGTTTTGAAACCTATGTTTTCACCAGAAACCCTTCATGGACTGGGGCAGTCGAGATTATCGATTGTATCGACCCGGCCAGTTTAGGCCAACGTATGTTCATCTTTGCCAGTCGTGCCGATGATGGCCGACATCTTGTTCTGGTTCAATCGCCCACCTACAATAAAATGCTTGGCAATTTTGCAACGAGCGGGCAACTTGTTTATACTTCCCCAAATGGTTTTAAGGTTTGGGGCGGCGGCCCTTCAAAATGGTACTCGCAAATCTTACTCTCAAGTGCACGTTCGGCAATAAAAGACCCACCGTCTGAGGACCGGATTGGTTTCGTTCTCGAATCGCCCGCAGGCACTTTCCCCGCGCTTGCTGTCAATGGACCTCTATCTGATGCGGAATTACAAAACCTTATAGATAGTCTCATTCCAGCAAAAGAATACCAGCAGGAATGATTACCGGCAAAAATATGGTGGTACAGCAAAGGCCGGAAACACCCTCCGGCCTTTTTTATGCACTTGCTAAGCTGAAAATTTATTAAAAATGCTAAAAATTTGTTTTATTTATACCCAAACAGTCCTTTGAATCGTTATAAAAGTGACGAACGTTCGTTATATGAGGTCGGCTTAATGGAAGATATACTACTTGTGTTCAGATGCAAACAAGGAAACAGAGATGCCTTGCGCCGCATCTATGAAAAATACCAGGATTATCTTCTGATATTAGCTGTTGCTCTTTGTCATGATGTAAATTTGGCAGAAGATGCTGTTCATGATGCCTTCGTTGTTTTTGCTGAAAAGCTTCAGACATTTCACTTGACCGGCAGCCTTAAAGCTTACTTTGCGACATGCGTTGCGAATCGAGTTCGGGACCTGATGAGGGCAAACAGCAGGGATTATGTATTGCAGCAGCAGGATTGTTCAGCACAAGTGGACTTAAATGAGCCAAATCAGACTATTATATGCAACGAGCAGTTACAGCGATTAAGTTCGGCATTAGTCGAACTTCCACGGGAACAAAGGGAAGTAATAGTGCTTCGAATTTACGGCCAGATGCCTTTCAGGGCTATTGGCAAATCGCTGGGTATTTCCGTTAACACAGTTAAAGGCAGATACCGGTATGGAATTTCCAAGTTAAGGTCGCTCTTGGATAAGGACTAAAAAATGAAAACAGCAGAAAAGATAAAAAGGTTGTTTGATAAGTCAAATGTTAAGGTAAGTTCGGAAATAGCTGAGCAGATAACGAGCGATGCTTTCCGGGCGTTTGAAGAATCTAAAAAATCATCTTCGACTGCTCCGCAGCCGAGGATTTGGAGAACTATTATGAAAAGTAAAATAAGCAAACTGGCCGCCGCAGCGGTGATAATAATCACCGCTTTGGTAGCAATAACCTTATTCGGACCTCCCGATGTATCCACAGTTGCATTGGCAGATGTTATTGAGCCTATACTCAATGCCCAGACCGCAACCCTTGATATAATTATTGGTTCAAAGGAAACCCAACATGTGATTCATGATGAAGTTATGGGATCACGTATTCGAAGAACAGTTTCCAATGTAAAGCATTCGGATATCATTATTGATCTTGAGCAGCAAAAACTATTAACACTGGATCATGCCAAGAAGACAGCAGTCTATATTGAACTTGGAGGCCTTGATGATTTGCAAAACTACTTAGAAATTTTGCAAAACACGGTCGTTAGGCTGCAGGATAGTCCGGATTTCCAGGTTGCAGACATGGGCATACAGGAAATTGAAGGGCAAAATCACATTGTTTTTGTTGCTGCAGGTAAAAACGAGACAATTACTATTTGGGCCGATCCACAAACAGCCTTGCCTACCCGCATTGAACAAAAAACTCCTAATATGCAAATCGCATGCGATAATTTGAAATTTGATATTGAGCTTGATGAATCGCGATTCAGCATGGAAATACCAGAGGACTATACAATTGGAAATACGGGACTGGATTTCAGTAAAAGCAGCGAGAGTGATTTTATCGAAGCTTTACGAATATGGGCCGAAATTCTTGAGGATGGATACTTCCCGGATAGCATTAGTCTTGAGAATGCATTAGAGATTGGACTGAAATTAGATCGGGGCTTAAGACAAGCAGATCTTACCGAAGAGCAGAAAATGGAAGTTGCTATGAGTTTTGGGCAGGGCTTGGTCTTTCTCCGCTTTTTCAAGGGCCAGGGACAGTGGCACTACAAAGGCATCGACATAGAACTTGGTGATGCAAGTGCCCCGATTTTTTGGTATCAGCCTCAGGATTCAGAAAATTTCCGCGTCATCTATGGAGACTTAAGTGTTGAAGAGATCCCGCTGGAGGATTTACCTGATCCTGCACTGACGGACAGGCAGGTCAATATCCTTGCCGCTAACGAACAATGGGAAAAACAGGAATTTATCGGCAAAGCCCAAGATACCTGGGCGATTGCCTCTACGGGTAAAATCATTACCGATGTTAATATGACCTTGACCAAATTCGAAACCGATGCAAGCAGCATGTTTGTTAAACTCCCCTATTCTCAAGGTATTTTACAAGAGGTCTTTTTCAGCGAGCAGGATCTTGATTTTATAGATTATGGCCGGGGTTGTTATGAAATAATATTACCCCCTGACTTCGACGCTTTATGGCAAAATCCATTTGCCTTACGCTGGAGCATGTCACTTGACCAGCTTCAGCCTGCCCAGCCAACGCATGAGGGCTTCCGAATAAACCTGCAGGGCCTGATTCCGCTCGAAAGCTACATATTAACTATTTTTTTAGAGCCGGATTGTGGTTATGAGCACATCGGGTACCCAAACAACACCGAAATCACACCATTCAGTTCCGACCAGTTTGAGCCTCCTACAATGAACATGGGCAGCTGCGGACTTCTGATTAGGGAAAAAGATTAGCCAAAATAATACGTCTGAAAGTTTTCAAGGCCGGGCTTGTTTGCTCGGCCTTTTATTGTTCCGGAAAAGCGATATTGACGTAATCGTACCTGCTGATATAATAAAAAGGAGAAACAGTATCAATATTTTAAAGACCATCTAATATGAACGCTATATCACTTGAGAATGTGTGTAAATCCTTTGGCGAAGTCCGTGCTGTGGACAACCTGAGTGTACAGGTTCCTGCCGGGAGCATTTACGGCTTTCTGGGTCCTAACGGCGCCGGAAAGACCACCACTATTCGTATGATTATGAACATTATGCGCCCGGACACTGGACGCATCAGGATATTTGACGATGGTTGGGTTAAGCAGGTCAAAAAAAAATCGGATATATGCCTGAGGAACGCGGACTATATCGTAAGATGACAGTTCGCAAGACACTGGCATATTTTGGCGCTATCAAGAGTGCGGCCGCGGACGAACTTGCCGTCCGTATACCCAGATGGCTGGAGCATATGGATTTAGCTGACTGGGCGGACAAAAAAGTAGAGGAGCTTTCAAGGGGAATGCATCAAAAGCTCCAGTTTGCGGTTACAGCTATCAACGACCCCGAGCTGCTGATACTTGACGAGCCGTTTGCTGGACTGGACCCTTTGAATCAGGAATTACTAAAAGACGTTATTCTCAATATGCGAGACAAAGGCCAAACTGTCATCTTTTCAACGCATGTGATGCACGAGGCGGAGGAGCTCTGCGATTCTATCCTTTTAATAAACAAAGGAAAGGCCATCCTGGATGGAAGACTTGACCATATCCGCTCGCAGCACACCTCTCACGCGATAAGTGCTGAGCTCCAGGGCGATACAGCTTTTATAAAGACACTTCCTATAGTAACAAAAGTAGAATCCCAGGGGAACCGGCTGGAAATTACACTTACAGAAGATGCAGACCCACAACAATTACTCCGGGTCCTGTTGGAGCGGGTACGAATACAGACATTTGAGGTAAAAGTACCCTCACTGCATGAAATCTTTGTCAACTTAGTTGGAGCAAGCAATGCAGAAGATTCTTAAGGTTGCACAACGCGAATACATCGAGACCGTCAAGACCAAGGTGTTTATTCTGAGCATCTTGATGCTGCCGATTATGATTGTTGCCATCATATTCTTCGCCCGGCGTCTCTCACATATCAAATCGACCCGGCGTCCGCCTATGAAGATAGCGGTTACTGACCTGTCGAATGAACTCTCAGTCGAAATCAAAAGCTCATTTGACAAATACAATACAGAACATCCAAACAGACAGATTCTGATAGAAGCACCGCAGGCACAGCAAAACTCGGACGCAGTTGAAAAACAGTGCAAAAACAAGCTGCGATTGGGCAGGCTGGATGCATACGTTATGCTGGACGAAGATCTAATACAAGGCCCCGGCAAGATACGTTTTTACACACACAAACCGAAACCTGTTAACCTCGATATGTTGTGGACAATTGAAAATCTGTTTAGGGAGGCTGTAATAAATCGGCGGTACCAATTGCAGGAGCTTGACCGCCAGTTGCTTGATAAACTTCGCGATGTTCCAACAGAACGCCTGGAAGTTGGCTCTACCGATGATGAGGAACACATTCAAAAGGAAAGCGATAGAATAACCACAATGATAGTTCCGTTTTTCTTTATGTACCTGTTGTTCCTGGGGATTATTGGCACCGGCCAACAGATGCTCAGCAGCATTATTGAGGAAAAGGGTTCACGTGTGATAGAAGTGCTCCTTTCAGCGATAAGTCCATTCCAGCTAATGGCCGGTAAGATTCTGGGGCTGGCCGGAATCGGTTTGACTGTGGTTTGTCTGTGGGGGATTGCGGCGTATCTCACCGTACGATGGCAGGGTTTGAATGTTGAGGTTACCACTGCAATGCTGTCGTATTTCACAATTTATTACATACTCGGCTTTCTTTTATTCAGCTCAATTATGGTGGGAATCGGCTCAATCTGTAACACTATCAAAGAAACCCAAAGCCTAATGACACCTGTTATGCTTGTCTGTGTAGTACCAATAATTGCCTGGCAGAACATTATCCAGCATCCGGACGGCACACTGGCAAGGGTGTTATCGTTTTTGCCGCCAATGACGCCAATGGTTATGATTCTGCGATTGTCCGCTGGTTCCGATATTTGGATAGTTGAGATTATTGCCTCAATAGTTCTGTTGGCTGCAGCAGTGCTGGCAATTATATGGCTGGCAGCCAAAGTTTTTCGAACCGGCATTCTAATGTACGGCAAACGACCGGGGCTGCGGGAAGTTCTCCGTTGGATAAGGCAGAGTTAGATTCCCGTAGAACTATCAAGAAGGGGAATTTTTATAATTCGAACGCGTGGGTGTCCCTGCAGCTATTTCAGTACAAACGGCAGATAAAAGCCCGGCAGCATTGGCCAAGTCTTTTTAAAATTTTATTTAGACTTTCTTTGTGTGTGCTGTGACTCTGTGTCTTTTTAACGCTGTGCGCTCAATCGGTTACTGATAATTCACTACTACTTTTTTTGCCACGCCTTCGGTTATAATTTTTGCCTTAAGAAGGTCGGCTACGGATTCGGTCATTGTAACCATTCCCTGTTTTTTACCCGTCTCGATTATACTCCGCAGGAAAAAACCGCCTTTTCTTCGAATAATATTCTTCGCAGCGTTAGTAACAACTAATATTTCACAAGCTGCTCTTTGCTCATTATTTACTGTCGCAAGCAGCTCCTGATGTACCACCCCCTGCAGCGATTCCGCCAGAAGGAAGCGCATCTGATTTTCGTCACCTGCAGGTGCGTAACTTAAAAGCCGTTCCAGAATCTTATCGATTGATATAACGTGGAGCGTCGAAAAAACCAAAACGCCGGTCTCTGCAGCCGTCAGAGCAATCCTGATTGTCTCATAGTCTCTCATCTCGCCTATTGCGATAACGTCAGGGTCCTGTCTTAAAGCCGCCCTCAGTCCGCTGGCGAATGTCCTCGTATCTTTGCCGACCTCTCTTTGGCGCACAATCCCTTTTTTATTTGTATGGACGTACTCAACAGGGTCTTCGATGGTAATGACATGCTTTTTTAGGTTTGTATTTATCTCATCTATCATCGCCGACATTGTCGTTGTTTTGCCCTGGCTTGTGCTTCCGGTTATGAGGACCAAACCTTTCGTCCTGCCGGCTAGCTTTTCAACAACTTCTGGAAGAAACAGCTCTTTAATCGTCCTCGGCCTTGTCGGAAGAATTCTGATTATTGCTCCAACCTCCCCGTTAAAGTAGCCGATATTTATCCGATATCTGCCGCTCTTGCTTGCCAGCATCAAATCGTAATCCAACTCTGTCTCGAAATGTCTTCTTTCTTCTTCCGAGAGCAACTCCAGCGAAATCTCTTTGCTCTGCTCAGCGCTCAGTTCCTGGTTTGTCATAGGAACCAGCTTGCCTCCGACTCTGAAAAGTATGGGCGCACCCGCACAAATATGTATGTCTGTTGCCTGCTGCTCTTTTGCGCACTGTAATAATTGTTCTCTGCTAATCATATCTTTCCCCTTTTCTTTTGTGCCTGAAAATAATTTTCGGGCTTGTTATAGATTATTCGAATCTGAAGGATTTTCCGGGTATTGTCTGTAATTTTGGCCTTTTCGCTTATTCTGATAGGCCAGACCCAAAACGCCTTTTCGGTATCTAAGATTACTAGAGCCCTTTTTCGTATACTATGCGGGACCTTCTGTGCCGTCAGGAACTTGCCGACCTTTTTTTCACCTTCAAGCCCCAACGGCTGGAATTTGTCACCCGCCCGCCGAAAACGCACGGTTATTGGCAAACTTATCCTGTCAAAATCAAACCACTCGGTAAACCGGCCAGATAATTTCATATCTAACGGGGCAAATTTATCCCTATCCGCCTTGAATTTTTCGATGTCAACATCCTTAGCTTCTAAAATATCAGCTTCTATCAGATAACCGCCGAACTTCATTTGTCCCGGAACTACAATCTGCTTTTCAGCGGGCGCTTCCTCTATCTGCAGGTTATCCCGTGAGATAATTTCACATCTAACAGCTTTATCCCTTTCAAATATCAATTTACTATAATCAAGACGAACCACAAAATTGCCCGGCAGCTCAATTTTTTTACCGCTCATCTTCCTCTCTGCCAACTGCAGCATCCTGTTATAATGTCCCCTCGTCAAATCCCCCTCCCCGCTGCCAAGCAGAGAAAGGCCCCTCCGCAGAAGCTCAACTTTTACGCCCTGCGGCTGATTTAGAAAGCTCTGAAGCTCCAATGTTACTGTCTCGCCGTTGAAATCAGCCAAATCAGGCCACACCTTATCTGCACAATCACAAATCAAAACCAAAAACCTTCGGGCGGATTGAGAAAGATTGAACAACCGCTCAACAACATCGCCCTCGCAGCCCTTCTGTAAAGCCGGCAAAAGCTTGTGCCGAATAAAATTGCGACGGTAACTTACATCCTTGTTGGTTCTATCCACCTGCCAGCTTACCTGCCGTTGGTGAAGATAATCGATTATTTCCCTGCGCCTTATATGCAAAAATGGCCTGACAAAACTTATACCCCCTTCAAATTCCCGCACAGGCCAAATCCCGCTTAGACCCCGAAAGCCGGTCCCCCTCGAAAGTCGCTGCACGATAGTTTCAGCGTTATCGTCCTTTTGATGACCCGTTGTTACACAGCCGCAGCCATGGGCTTTTGCAAGAGCCAGCAAACTCTTGATTCGCAGCCCGCGGGCCGCCGTCTCAATCGATAACTTGTTCTCACTAGCGTATGTACGAACGTCCACTTTCTTCGTTTTAACGGGGACGTCCAGCTCAGAGCATTTTTCGATAACAAACCTCTCATCCTCATCCGCTTGCCGGCCTCTAAGCTGATGATTTATATGAGCACAAGTAAGCTTACAATCGAGAACCCCGTTATCCCTCAGCGCTGTTATTGCATATAAAAGAGCAGTCGAATCCGTCCCGCCGGAGACAGCCAGCAGAATCTTTTCCTTCGAGCGGAAAAGACCGTTTGCCTTGATAAACTCGCCTGACTTTTTTTCGAATCCACTGAGCATTTTACCATCATAAAAAAAGGGCCTGTCAAACTATCAGGCCCCGAAATCACAAGCAAAGAATGCTGCTAATCATTTTGAAAGGGTTGTCAATCCTTTTCGGACTCCCCGGTCGTAGTCAGCTCCCTGATGCGCTCTTTGGCAAATGTTAGCTGACCAGTTGTGCCTTTGCCTCTTTCAACAAAATCCTGATAAAGCTCCAGAGATTCCGCCCTGCGGTGCATTCGCCGGTCCAGCACCTTGGCTGCCTCTAATCTTGCCGGATATGGCGTTTCCGGGTTCCATTGATACGCCCTTTGATAATATAAAAGAGCTATCGAATAATCCTTGAAAAAACTGCAAATACCACCTGCATAAAAAGCAGCATCATCAATCTTGTCACTCGAAGGATGCTTTCCTATGAGCTGATTATATTTAGCCAATGCCAGGCGCAACATATTCTCGTCTACATAAACAATCAGCCCTCTCGCCTTTTTCTCCCTCTGCCGCCCGTCATAATACATATAATCGGCCTCGGTAATTGATGCGGTCGCTTTCAAATCCGGCCCCGCCACATTTGCCTCGATGATGTAATTGTATTTGGGTATCTCCTTGAATCTTTCAAGTTCATCCTGGGCCCATTGCAGCTTCATATTATTGCCGATGCCCTTGTAATACATTATTAGTTGCCTGAGCCCGCTTTCATACGCCTGCCGTTCAAAAGCCACTCTCTCGGCTACATCCGCTTCGCTCACATCGGCGGGCACAGCGTCCCTGGCACCAGCTGAAGGCCTCCTAATCCCGGAAGGCACAAGCTGACTCATTCCGCTGTCGGGACTGTAACAACCAGCTAAAACGCACAACAACACTATAAGCAATATCATTAAACTTGTTCTTGCCATAATGGCCTCCTTCCAGCTTCGTTTCATTCCTGTGGATAACAGTTCGTCTTTCTTAACGTCGTTTTCACCACCGCGCCCCGACTACAATAAAAGCATTATCACCCAAAACGGCTGCCCGTCAAGAACAAACACCAAAAAAATATTTATTTCAGCGCCTGTTTCAAATCGTCTATAAGTTCCTGAGTCTTGCCGATGCCCGCTGAGAGACGAACCGTATTGCCCCTGACACCAAAAATCGTCCTTCGCTCTTCAGGCAGGTACAGCATCGTCGTAAGAACCGGTAGGCACACCAGAGTTTCCGTGCAGCCGAGACTTACAGCGTGATAAATAACCTTCAGCTTCTCAACAAATCTCTTCGCCTGTTCCTGAGTTTCGCCCACATCGAATGCCAGCATCCCGCCGAAGCCGTTCTTCATTTGTTTTTTAGCCACCTTGTAACCGGCATCGTCCGGCAGACCCGGATAACATATCCTTGTTATTTTCGGATGGTCCGAAAGGAACTCCGCTATGGCCATAGCATTCTCTGCCATCTTGCCGGCACGCACTTCAAATGTTTTTAAGCCGCGCTCAAGAAGTGATGCGGGAAACGGGTCAAGAGTCGTTCCTATCGCCTGACGAGTAAACCATAACTCGTCGTAATAATCTTTTGTTGAGCACGCAATCGCACCTGCCATAAGGTCATTGTGCCCTCCAAGGCCTTTTGTTGCGCTGTGAACCACTAAATCCGCTCCGAGCTTTAACGGGAGCTGGTGATAGGGTGTTGCAAAGGTATTGTCGACAACAAGCATCGCACCGACGCGGTCCGCCTGTTTGCGAAGATATTCGATATCAACTACCTTGACCAGAGGATTGCTCGGCGTCTCGCATAATATCATTGTGGTGTTCTTTTTGATGCTTTCTGCTACTTTTTCCGGCTCAGCGGCATCAAGCCAAGTTACTTCAACTCCGAACTTCTCCAAAATCAAAGAGACCTTATAATTCGCTCCATAGACATCGTGAAACGTCAGAAGGTTATCGCCAGCCTTCAAATACGTCAGAAAAATCATCGTCAGCGCCGCCATACCGGTAGTAGCGATAACGCAGTCAGGCCCGCCTTCCATAGCAGCTATTTCCTTCTCAACAGCCCGGCAGGTCGGATTGTCGTCACGATGATATGTATAACCGTCTATTTCTCCATCGGTAATCTGCCTGAGAACCTCAAAGGATACATACTCGTAATTAACAGCCGACACTATCGGCGTAACCATCGGCTTATTACCATAAGGAGTCAAATGTTCTCTTGACCTCATATTCAGATGCCTCGAAAAAAACATAAAATCTTTAATAATAACCGCCGGCATTATAACAGCATTGCCCGCAGACCGCCACAGTTTTCCCAGGGTGACAATAAAGCCAAATCCAACGAAGCTGACATTGAATTCCCCCCTTACCATTACCAACACCAATTAACCCGAAGCTGACCATCAACACATCCCCCGAATACCAATGACGACTCTACTTACTCAAATGTTGTTTGGCATATCATTTGTATCGGCCCGGCATATACCAAATGTTGTTTGTCTCAAAACGATAGGAAAAATCTATCTTCCATACTTACAACGACTTACAAAATTCCATAAGCTTCACCGGTGTCCCAAACCAAGGATAAAGAGCAAATCTTCCCTTCGAAAACCGGTTCTCTGAATGTGGAAAACCTGTTGAAAACTAATCTTCTATTCTCAGAAGCAAACTTTCTGAAAATTTATGCAATTCGTCTGGTTTTTTCTTGTTATGCCCCTGCATAAATCCGAAATCAAAGCTTATAACACACAACTGCCTGTAAATAAAAGAGTTAGCTATTTGGACAAAATGGCGCTTCAAATACCGAACTGCCTGCCGAACCCCGGAACCACCAAGACAGTGAAACTACAATAAATTCGCCAAATTTTTATGCAAATTTCGTCATTCGTGGATAATTCACAACAATAGATGGACGGCTGGCCTCATAGCAGCACCCGAAACCTGCCTCAGGGGTTCTTTCTTTGCTTTTCCCAAACTAAGCAATCTCATCATTTTTACATTTTGATTTTTTTCCGTACTGCAATTTACCATTAACAAACGACTAATCATCCCCGTGGTCAATTCCTTAACACCTTCTTGGATTGATTCGGTAATAATCTTTTCAACAGCCAAAGCTCGTTTGCTATTACTTTATCCGTTTAGAACCCATCCCGGGCGGTATTTACGACGAAGAAGAGCGTTTCCTTCCTCACTATTAGTAACACGACCTTTGGCGCCATCGTACTCTATTTCCTTTCCAACTCTGTATGCAACGAGACCAAGTAACATTTGCTCCATCATGGTGCCGGCATAGTCTAAATCGCACGAAGTCTTCAGGTCGCCTTTACAGGCATCGATCCATTCCTGCTGAAAGTCTATCATCGGCTCAATCACTTTATCCTTGCTGCGCGGTTTATAGTAGGTCATGTCAGCGTCATCTCCAAAAGGAATTATCACACGGTTGCCGAACGACGACACGAGAAAACCGGTGCTGCCTTTGAACAGTACACCATGCCCGATTTTGTTCAAATCAACATACCCCATAGGTGATGAGGGCATGGCTCCGCCCTGATACCAGATAACAGTGATGGCTGGACGCCAGTTGTTGGCGGGGTGTTTGAATACGGCTTTTAATTCAACAGGTGTCACTTCTGGATTGAACTCGTCCCCAGTTGCTTCTGCAGATACAGGTATGCCTGCATCGATGGCATTCCAGGCCAAATCCATGGTATGGGCGCCCATGTCACCGACTTGACCGGTGCCGAAATCCCAATACATGTTCCAATGCAGGCAGTTTACGCCGGCCCTGCCGGAAAAGTATTCACGATTATACGGGTGATAGGGTGATGGCCCAATCCACAGATCGTAATGCAGAGTGTTAGGAGGATTTCCTTCCGCTGGAGGATAACCAGAACGCCGAATCTGACGGTCGCCCCACACATGTACAGCTTGCAATTCCCCGACGGCTCCGTCTCGAATCAGCTCGCGTACACGGTCGAAATTGGGGTTCTGGTGACGCTGTGTGCCATGCTGGGTGGCAAGTTTGTTTTTATTCTTCAAATAAGTCTCACGCAACAAACGCACTTCCTCCACGCTGATGCCCATTGGTTTTTCCATATAAAGGTGTAGCCCCCGGTTCATTGCCCACATTCCGATAAAGCCGTGTGAATGGTCCGGTGTACAGCATACGACGGCGTCCAAATCCTTTTGTTCAAGACACTTTCGCCAATCCACATAATGTTTGGCATTAGGAAATTCCTTAGCGGCCAAACCAAGGAAATTTTCATCCACGTCGCACAACGCCACCACGTTCTCCTTTTTTAATCCTTCATAATGAGCAACTGCACGCCCATACGCCCCAATCAGCGCGATATTCAGCTTGTTGCTCGGCGCATTTTGCCCCGACAACACACCGCTCGGCAGGATAATCAGGCCGGCTCCGGTAGCTGCTACACCTTTTAGAAAATCCCGTCTCTTAACTTTTCCATTTGCCATTATTTGTCCTCCTATTAAGAATAACATAATAATATTCAACACGATTTCCGCTGATTTTATCCGACCATCATCATAATATCAACAAGAAATTTGCCTTTAATTATTTCATGCGGGGTCATTTTTGCAGGGGTTCTTGCTTCATCAATAATAAATAAAAAATAGAAAATAATAAATTGAAAGGCCTGCCTCGGGGGGTTTTATTCTAATTGGTGCGAAGAAATAATAACAACTAAAAAACTCCGCACCAAACCCTCATTTTATTATACCTCTTTCACCCAAAACCACATCTTTAAAATCCTACACAGACGGCAAGATTATTTTTTCGACTTTTTTCTAAGAGGCAATACTCCCGCCAGGTCACCGATGACATTGACGAGTTCAGATTCTGAAGGGATAACGATCTTTGCATTTTCGCTAAGAGACTTTTCAACCGCCTCCAGTTTTCGAAGGAGCTGGGCATTACCCACAAAGTATTTGTTTGCTGCCTCGTTAACCAGTTTTATTGCCTCAGCTTCGCCCTCAGCTCTAAGTATCTTTCCCTGCCTTACGCCTTCTGCCTTTTTTATCTCTGCTCGTTTTTGTCCATCTGCTTCTCTTTCGGTCGCATTCGCAAAATCCAGCGCCGCAATTTTTTCATTCTCCGCCTTGACGACCTTGTTCATCGTCTCCTGAACATCTTTCGGCGGGTCGATTTCCTTCAACTCCGTTCGAACTATTTCCATTCCCCAGCTCTTCGTTTCTTTAGCTAAAGTCGTAAGAAGTTCTCCGTTTATCTTGTCCCTCTCACTATTTGCAGATTTTAATGTCAGCGTACCTATAATATTCCTTAAGGTTGTCCTCGCCAGGTTCACAATCTGCCGCTCATAGTTGTTTACATTATATTGTGAGCACTTGACGCTATCCTCATCGGCTTTCACCTTAAAGTACACCTGAGCATCGACCCTCGCATTAAGATTGTCATTGGTTATTATCTCTTGTGGCTGCGCATCAACCATTTGCTCGGTAACGTTTACTGAAATCATTTTGTCTATGATAGGAATAATCCAGTGAAACCCCGGCATAGCAAACCTTTGGTATTTGCCTAACCTTTCTACAAGTCCTCTGTGTGTAGGACGTAAAATCCGGATGCCTGAGAATAAAAACAATACAACCACTGCAATAATTGGTATCCAGTACATAAACACCTCCTGTTCATTTTAGATTAATTTTCACTTGCTATTCGTCCGATTTAATCCTTATACCAGACCTTCTTTAAATCTCAATTTACCACAATTTGTTTAAATACACAACAAATAACTGATATATAAAATCCGTGAAATCGGTGAAATCCTATGAACCGGAGCCGGTCAACAAGTTTTCCATTTTTCTTTTAACATTTTTTTCTCACAATCTCTGCTAACTGAGTATTTTTTGCCCACAGGCCCCTTCGCAAGAATATGAGGGGCCGAGGAGCAAAAATACGGCGGGATTTTATTACAGGCTGGCTGCCCAAACTCCTATTCGTGCTCACAAATATGCGGCACATCAAACTTAATACGGCCGAAAGCTCCTATTCTCCGTGACGTGATCTCCGCCATCAACGAACTCACATTCCACATGACCAGGATCCTTTCGATTATCCCGCCAACCTTAAAAATCCCTAAGCTACCTGTCTTGCTTCGACAACTCTATTAACCAATTCCTCATTAAACAACTCACCTGTCAACTGCATCGCCCGCATAATACTCAGCAACTTTCTTGCAACTGCGATTATCGCTATCTTCTTACGCTGCTTTTGTCCAGCCATCACGCGTTCATAAAATTCACGCAAAGATTTGCTCTTACGAATAACCTTCCAGCTGCTCTCACATATCACCCACCTGACAATACTGGGACCACGCTTGCTTATATGACCAATCCGCCTGCTATCGCCGCTCTCATCGAGTTTAGGCGTCAAACCAAAATAGCTGCAATACTGTTTATAATTACCAAATCTCCTGACGTCATCGGTATATGCCAAAACCGCTTCAGATGTCCTCGGCCCAACTCCTGGTATACTCATTAAAAGCTTACCGCCCGGTTGTCTATCAAGATATTGTGTCACTCGCTTGAGCTGTGCATCCAAAAGTTCAAGCTCATCAAGGAGATTGCTCACATGCATATGCCATAAATCAGATATACCTGCGCTTGCTTCGCAAACACTTTGCATCCAAACCCTGTTAGCCTTCTTCCACCAGCCGCCCTTATTGGCTGGCTTGCTATAACCCTGTGATTTAAATGTAGCTCGAATACGATTCTTAACCTGCACTACCTTACAAACAATCTTTTTGCGATGAAGCAGCCTCTCTCGCCATTGCCTTACTTCTTTAGAGGGCATATAAACTTCTGGTATCTCGCCAATGCTCAAAAGCACTGCCATCTTACGCGCATCTATTCTGTCGTTCTTCTTAGCCGTTCGATATATCCACGTCATCTTCGAGGGATTTGCCACTTTAATATCATCAACATAGCTAATAAGACTATCATATATAAAACCTGCCTGACCGCTGATCTCAAAAACAATCTCTACTCTGTATCCGCCTTTCTTCTCCGCTTTTAAGAATTTAATCATAGATTCAATGTCCGGCCCAATCGTACGATACCTTTCTTTTTGGCCTGCCTCCACTACACAACAAACTGTTTTCTTGCTATCCATATCGAATCCGATATACTTGTTCATTAGGAGTCTCCTGTAAAACTTTTGTGCCTTAGAGCACGTTAATAAAGATTGGGGCGCCTTGTGCGACCCTGTATAAAGTTATATCGGGAGACTCCGGTTTCATAGCTTATCAGTGGCTAATAAGACAACACAAAATCATCCGTGAAGAAATTAAAACATCCTCAACATTTCCAATAATCCCAATGAAGTTTCCGCTTCCTTAGGTTCAATTTATAATTATACTTTTATCTTACATATCTGCAATCCAAAAAATCCACCATTATTCAAATCTCAGCCATTGTTTTATATTCTGCACAGTTTTTGGGCCGATGCCTTTTACATTCTGTAAGTCGTTCGGCTCTTGAAAGGCAGCAATATCCGGCTCGCTTTTCCGGGAATTTTCACGGTAAGCTACGATGGCATTTGCCCGGCTGGAGCCTATACCCGGCAGTCTCGTAAGAGAAGCCGGCGACGCTGTGTTCGGATTTATCCGGCTTTGTAAATCAATCTGAGCTGATGTATCGGCTTTTGTGAATATGGATTGAGAAAAAACGATGCAAAGCAGCACGGCTGCAGCCGCAGCTATAACAAAAGCCAATGACTGAATACGTTTGTCTCCTGCATCCGTGTGTGTCCGCCTGTTCATTGTCTAATTTCACTTTACAAAAAAGACAAATACGTCCCGATGCCTGCTTGGAATTGTCCTCTATCCGCCGAAGAGGTGCTTGCGCAGTTTCTTCAGGACCAGGAACGATTTTTTCGGCTTGAGCTCTTTCATCAGCAGCCCGCTACCCTCTATCGTATTATCTTCTGCATCCGTAAGGTGAGAGTATGTTACCGTATCTACGAAGGGCTTGCTCAGAACTATCTTATAAAACTGCTCGAGCCACTGGGCCTGCAGCGTCTGGCTCCATTCATCATGCCAGAGACCGCCGGCTTTACCTGCGTCTGTTTTGCCCGAGCTTTTGCTCGTAACCTCAACCTTGGTTATATGAACCGGCTTGCCCGCCGGCGCGAAGAGGTCAATAACCGCTGATATCTGCATCATATCTCTGACATGCATCCCGGGCCGGTCTTTACCTACCTGCATCTGCAGTCCGAACGCATCGAAGTTAATTCCGCTTTGCACGACCATATCCACATACACCAAAGGCGAAATAGTATTTGGACTCTGAGCATAATATTCGCCCCAGGGATTGGCAATATCAATTATCTTCAAAGACCTGTTACCTTCCGTTTTGACCGCCATAGTGGCTGCCCGCGTCATTTCGAGAACCTGCTCGAAACTAAAACCAAAGTGGTTAAACGCATTAAGCCCGCTAATTATTCGCCAGGCACGAATAGTCGGCGTATAGCGGGAAACCATCTCTGAAACGAAACGGTACGCTGCTTCCCTGACCTTTTCAAATCCGGCGCCGCTGTCAATCAGCCAGGCAGGAATGTGTTCTTCTGAAAAACGAAGAAGCGGGCCGGCGCCAATAACCAACCTTTTATGAGACAGTGCTTTAACGCAGGCATCAACACCGGAAAAATCATACTCTCCCTTCCGCCGTTCTATCCTACCCCAGTTTACAGGTATGGTTGCGAAGCCCGACAGTGCAAGGACGCTCTTGATATACCTTGGATTGTTAATCTGCCCGGGGTCCACTACACAGCCAAGACATCCTCGGCCGAAACCATGGCTTTTACTTCGTTCTTCTAAAAGCACCTCGGCTTGTTTATTCGCCAGGTTTTCCGAAACAACTACGGCTCTTTTAAGCGACTCATCAGCCAGTCTGGAAGCGGTTGACGGCTCAGAGACATTCTGGACGGCCTGAATAAATAAATCCTGCGCTTCTTTCGCCATTTTCGTCTGCTCATCAGTATTGTTGAACAACGACCACTCTTCCCGCTTGTTGATAATTTGCATCAGCTTGGCACGAGCAAGCTCGATGTTCAGAATATACGGGCGGTCCCGCTCAGGCAGGCATGTGGTCTGCAGTAAGACACTGCCAAAACCGTCAACATCCCAAAGCAACGTTAATCCCGCCGTCTGTAATGTCGGCTTCTTACAGAAAACAAAACCGTTGTTGAAGTGAATCTGCGCCCGGCGAATCGCAATGCCGTCACCGCCGAAAAGATAAGCGCCGAACAGGTCAAATTTACTGACCGCTTTACCGTTTTTGAAAACCTGAAATTTCACTTTTCTTCTTTGCTAAAGTCATTCAATTCTGAAAAACAATGCCCTGCAAAACATATATTTGCTGCAAAATTCAAGTGTCAATTGTAGCAATTGTCTCGGAAAGAGCAAATCTAAACTTTGTTTTTGGTTCATTTTGATACTTCCCGGTCGTTCGCTCAGCAGGAAATCGATACTTTGGCTACGATGACAACGGCAATCGCTCACAGATTACATACTACCTTGACGGCAGCGAAAGTGGCGATACGGCCGACATATCCTACAGCTACAATACGGACAATATGCTTACAAAATTCGAGACGACCGGCGGGTCGACGTCAGCTTCAACGCAGCGGGTTCTGGTGATATTGACGGCTTAGGCAGGCTACAGGCCGCTACCGAAGTCCTTACAGACACCACACCATCCACTGTAACATACAACGTAACTTACGATTAATCGGGATTCCACATTTTTGATTTTTGATTTTATTATCCTTGATATCATCACATATCCGTATACAATTATCAAAAAGGATTGTCGGAATTAAGAACTACTTTCCTGCTTACCTCATCAACACCAGCCGTCCAGGAAAAAGATAAGCTTTTTGTGCTGAAAGGAAAAATGCTGAACAAAAACTTAAAGACAGGAGAAGTTTGTGTGTTAGATTAAGTACTATCCGCTACAATTTAAAGCCCGTTCTTTTGAGGGCAAATATTTACTAATTGTTTCCCACAATTCTCTGGGGTCGAGTGGTTTAGACAAGTACTCATCACAGCCTGCATCAAAACACTTTTGGTCATCGTCTTTCATAGCATTAGCAGTTAAGGCAACAATCGGCGTTGTTATACCTTTCTTTCTAAGTTCTCTTGTTGCTTCGTATCCGTTCATATTCGGCATATTTATGTCCATAAAGATAATGTCAAATTCTTGGGCGAGTGCTTTCTGAACGGCTTGACTTCCATCTTTTGTGAGCGTTACCTCTAATCCCATCCTTTTCAACAACAATTTGATAAGCATTTGATTAGTCTTTACATCCTCAGCAACCAAGACCGTACCTGAAAAATGAGTTTGTTCCGTGGCACTTTCGCTATCTGTCAATTGTTGAGCAATTTCGTCTTTATCCAAAAACGGCTGTTCTTCCACATTTAGTCCAGTGGGTATAAGAAGCGAAAAGACCGAACCCTCGCCCACCCGGCTGGTCAGAGAAACTTCACCGCCGAGCAGCTTGGCCAGTTGCTTTGTAACAGCCAATCCCAGGCCGGCTCCGCCGAATTTACGAGTAACGCTTCCATCGGCCTGAGTAAACACATCGAAAATTGTCAGACGGTTGTCAGGGTGTATACCAATGCCGGTATCTTCTACATCAAAACGAATAAAAGATTGGCCTTTATTTTCCTGCAGCGAAACTTTTACATATACATGTCCTTCATTGGTAAACTTAACAGCATTGCCAACAAGATTGATTAAACACTGTCGTAAACGATTGGGGTCTGTGCGTATTTGTGCCGGCAGTCTGTCGGCTTCAATGATTTGAAAGTCAAGTCCTTTCTCGTTTGCTTTTGGTGCTATCATTGAGTGAATGGAACCGAGCAGCCTTGCTAATGAGGTGTCAATAATATCGATATCGAGTTTGCCAGCTTCAATCTTTGAGAAGTCCAGGATATCGTCTATAAGCGTGAGAAGGCTCCTGGCGGACTCGCCGATGATAGTAACGTTTTCTCTCTGCTCATTTGTCAAGTCTTCATAAGCCAGCACCTCAGAGAAACCTATAATCGCATTCATCGGCGTTCTAATTTCATGGCTCATATTTGCAAGGAACTGACCCTTAGCGATTGATGCAGACTTAGCCTTAGCAGCCATATCACGGAGTTTGCGTTCAGTAATTCTAAGTTTATGTATTTTGTCCCTGAGTTCTTTCCATCTCCGCAGGGCGTAAAAACTAAAAGCAAACGACAAGATTATTGGTATTGTGATAATTTCTCTAATGTACCACTCCTCATATCTTTGAGCCACTTTAGATATGGTTTCGGCTAATTCTAAAGCTTCCACTAATATAAACGACAGAATGGCGATAAGCGCAATCAGGACCAAGTCTTTGAATGCTTCTGTATTCTTCCAATCAATCTCTTCAGATGTGCTGCTGTGTTCCTCTGACCCGTTGCATTTAGTAATTTCATAAGTTCTCAATGTATACTTCCTCTCTTGATTTTACTTGTGTAATTTAGCCCTTTGGCCTACTTTTTACACACCTTGTGCGTAATCAAAATATCGGCAAAAATCGACCGCTGCTTTCGGTGCAAAAAACTCACTTTACGAACTTGTCCTTACCGCAAACTGAAATAATATAACTTTCTTTTACTACAGGGCTTATTACTCTCTCTCGCTCGTGCGCGTTGAGTTGCGCTTACCCTCTGGCTGTCATTGGTATTTATCGGACAAAATATCAGACAAATCAAAACTCACATCCAGCTTATCACCTGATGAGTCGGAAATATCTCAGTCGGAAAAGCTCTACCGCAAAGGCGCAAAAACATTTACAATGTTACGATAGATTTTATAATTACATAAACTAATAGCGCGCAACGGTGTCCCTACTGTTGTTATATAAGGACAGCTCAGACAAATCGTCAATAAACTGGCACCGGGTATATAACAGAGTTGAAAGGGATTTTGAGTAAAGCAAAAGGAGTACTTTATGGATAGACGCGACTTCCTAAAATTAGCTTCTTCGACAACTTTCACTGCCTTGATACCACATTTGGTGCTTGGCGCCGCCGAACTTTCAGCCAAAAAGCTTAATTTCGTCTTTATTCTAATCGATGACATGGGCTGGGCCGACTCCGGCTGCTACGGCAGCACATTCTACGAAACTCCAAATATTAACAAGCTCGCCGCTCAGGGTATGCGCTTTACAAACGCTTATGCCGCCTGCCCGGTCTGCTCGCCGACACGCGCAAGTATCCTGACAGGCAAATATCCGGCCCGAATAAATCTGACCGACTGGATTCCAGGCCGACAAAGCTACGGACCACTGACTTCAGAGAAGCTCATCGGCCCGAAGTTCAGACAGCAAATGTCACTGCAGGAGCTCACCATGGCAGAAGCCTTCAAGCAGGCCGGCTACAACACCTGCTTCATTGGAAAATGGCATATAGGCGACGAAATGTATTACCCCGAGTACCAGGGATTCGACATCAACATCGGCGGTACAAGTTACGGCTGGCCATACGGCGGTTACTTTTCACCCTATAAAAATCCCAAGCTGAAAGACGGCCCCGAAGGTGAATATCTCACCGACCGACTCACCGACGAGGCCCTGAAATTTCTCGATGATAACAAAAACAAACATTTTCTACTCTATCTCTCGCACTATGCAGTCCACGACCCCCTTCAATCCAAAAAAGACATAACCAAAAAGTACGAAGCCAAAGCTACCGCCCTGCCGCCAAAAGGTCCTCGCTTTGCACCGGAGGGCGACAAAATGGCTCGACAGGTACAGGACCACCCGGTCTACGCCGGTATGATTCACAGTATGGATGAAAGCGTCGGGCGCGTAATGACTAAACTCGACGAAATGGACGTCGCTGACAACACCGTCGTAATATTTATGTCCGACAACGGCGGCTTGTCAACTTCTGAGGGCTTGCCTACTTCCAATGTCCCGCTCAGAGCCGGCAAGGGCTGGCTTTATGAGGGCGGCATCCGAGAACCTTTGATTATCAAGTGGCCTAATGTTGTCAAAGCTTCCACCGTATGTCACGAACCGGTTATAAGCAATGACTTCTACCCCACAATGCTTGAAATGGCCCACCTTCCACAACTGCCAAACCAGCATCTCGACGGCCTGAGCATCGTGCCACTGTTGCGACAAACTTCAAGACTAAACCGCAACGCCCTTTACTGGCACTATCCGCACTACAGCAACCAGGGAGGCCGTCCCGGCAGCGCTGTCCGCTCCGGCGAGTACAAGCTTATCGAATTCTTTGAAGACAACCACGTCGAGTTATACAACCTCAAAGATGATATAGGTGAAAAACACGACCTTTCAGCCGAGATGCCCGAAAAGACCGCCGAGCTTCGAAAAATGCTGCAACAATGGCGAAAATCCGTCAACGCAAAAATGCCCTCTGACAACCTGGAATACATTCCAAACCTCGAAACCTAAAATCCCAACCTAATTTGCCTTTTTAGTTTCTTCCGGCTCCTGGGCCCTGTGCTCTGAAGTTTACATTGTGATGTTTGATTCTTTTTTTTTGTTTGTTCAGGATTTAGCGCTTCGAATTTCGGATTTAAAATGGAACACTTCCGCCCTCTTCCCCAAAAGCATTAGTAAGATGTTGCAACCTTGTAAATCTCATCGAATGGGTCTATCCAGAACGATGTCCTGGAGGTCCTCGTTATGCTACGCGAATAACCAAAGCCATAGCCGTGACCGGAATGCCCATAAGGCCAACCATAATATGGCCGATGATACCATCCATAAGGTTCCGGGCTCGAGAAATGAGTGATGTAGGTATAAATTTCCCCGCCGAACCCATCGCTTGCCACCTCCTCCGGCGTCCCTTTCAAAGCCGTTAGATAGCTTTTCTTTTTCCCGATATAATCCTTTTCCAGCCGGGCCTGATAATTGCATCCCGCAACAAAAACAATCGCTGATATTACGATGAATTTTTTCATTTACCCGCCTGTATTTGTATTTTTTGAAAACAGGTCAAAAAGCGGGCGATGGGAATCGAACCCACATGACCAGCTTGGAAGGCTGGAGCTTTACCATTAAGCTACGCCCGCGGTGCAATTGGTTATTGATTATTGATAATTTAACATTGCTTAAGGATTTTCAACTATCGCAGGAATAATAAATGGAAAACGGCAAATAGTCAATATTAAATTGAAAATTGAGTCAACCGGTAAATTTCCTGTGCCAAATGGTCTTACAGACGATTTTTACAGATTTCTCCGAATCGGTCGAAATGGCGTTTTTACGCCCCGGATGGGTTTCCGGATTCGGGGCCAAAAAAAATTAAAAAAATTTCATTTTTTTCTTGCAATCTCTACAAGTGTAGTGTAGTCTCTACAAAATTAAATTATTAAGGAGATTATTATGGCAAAGAAGAATTTTAAGCTGACCGAAGGAGAATGGGATATTATACAGGCGGTCTGGGAGAATGAGCCGTGCGCAGCCCCGACTGTTCAGGAGGAACTGAAGAGAAAAAAGAAATGGAGCTACAGCACGGTCAAGACAATGATGGACAGGATGGCCGGCAAGAGACTGCTCAAAACTAAAAAAGTCCGCAATTTGATTCTTTACAGATCGGCTGTAACCAAAAAACAGGCGCAAAGCAGTGAGATTATGCGCACTGTTAAAAGGGCGTTCGACGGTGCACTTACGCCGATGATGCAGTTCTTACTTGATAATCATAACCTGTCAAAGAAACAGCTTGCTGAGCTGGAGACAATAATAAAAAGTAAAAAGAAAAGAGGAAAAAGCAAAAAGACCACAAGGTCTTTTTGAGGAAAAAGAATTATGAATGCTATTTTAGAACACACCAATTCAGTCGGTTCGGCTTTTGTAGAATTCGTCTTACCGATGCTGATTCAATCGAGCATATTGATTATTATTCTGCTTGCGCTGGATTTTCTTATAAAGAAGAAAGTTCGGGCTGTATTTCGGTATTGCCTGTGGATGCTGGTGCTGGTTAAGCTGATATTGCCGACAACGCTGTCACTGCCGACGGGTTTAGGATACTGGTTTGGCGAGCAGTTACCGGCAGTTGGATGGAGCGAATCTGCTCCCGCTGCAGATTCTCAGACAGATTACCTAAAGCCATATCCGGAATTTGCACAGTCAATTGTAGAACAGTCACCGGAAACAACTGCAGCCGTGCCACCGGAAAGAAAAGTCTCCTCCTCCAGCCCCCTGCCAAAGACAGGTAAAACCCAAATGACAGTAAATGTCACCGCCGGCAAGCGTAAACAAGGGACTTATGTAACCAATATATCCTGGCGGGGGGCTTTGTTTGTGGCGTGGGCAATGGTTGTAATAATTATGTTTTTGCTGTTGCTTCAGCGGGCAATTTTTGTATTGGGGCTTATCAGGCAGGCGAAGGAAGGCAATGAGCTGATGGAAGAAACGCTCAATTACTGCCGAAAACGAATGTACCTGAAGACGAAAGTTCGGTTAAAGGTGTCGGCCAATGCTACGAGTCCTGCTGTCTGCGGCTTGCTGCGGCCTGTAATTTTAGTGCCGCAGAATCTCGGGCCTTCTTTAGGAGTGACCGGCCTGCGAACGGTGCTGCTGCACGAGCTTGCTCATATTAAGCGAGGCGATTTGTGGGTCAACCTTGTGCAGACTCTGCTGCAGATTATTTACTTTTATAATCCGCTGCTGTGGCTCGCAAATGCAATCATCCGCAAAGTCCGCGAGCAGGCGGTCGATGAAACTGTCCAGGCAGCGATGGGCGAAAAGGCAAAGCAATACCCTGAAACGCTGGTGAATGTCGCCAAGCTTGCTTTCAAACAGCCGGCCCTGTCGCTTCGGCTGGTAGGCGTCGTCGAATCGAAAAGTGCGCTGAAAACCAGGATAAAGAGAATGCTGAACCGCCCTATCCCTAAATCCGCAAAACTCGGCATCGCAGGCTTCCTCGCAATTGTCATCATCGCCGCCGTCCTCCTGCCGATGGCAAAAGCTATGTCGGGACCTCCTAATTTTACAGTCAAAGGTACTGTTACTGATGCTGAAACCGGCGAACCTATAGCAGGAGCAAAGGTTGGTGATGTTGAAAAATATGCCGAAGGCGAACAATGGACCACTACTGATGCCAACGGCAATTACGAATATAAAACGTGGTATGAAGAACATGCCGTAAAATGCGAAATAGCTGGCTACGAGACACAAATAAAGGGCTTTTTGCCTAAATTATTTGGTTTAGATTTAGAGAAAGAAAGGGTTTTTGATTTTGAACTTGCTCGGGATGGAAACAGGTTGGCAGGAAGTGAAGAAAAGCAGTTTTATGTTGTTTGGTGGATGGCTGGAGTTGAAAAGGAAGTTTACGACCAGCTTGCTGTAATAGCAAAGCCGATCGGGACTCAGAGCGATAACTATCTCGGCTATTTGGTCGATTCGGAGAAACTCATTGAACTTATCAGTGAAAACAGCGATACCGGTAACATCATTTTCACTTCTAAATCAAAATTCCTCAAACCTACAAGTGAACACCGAATAGCTTCGTCTTGGGCAGATTCCGGCAACCTGGATCATCCTGTTTTTGTAGGCTTCACTACTGGTGCTGCTGGTCCTTACAAACTGTTGCAGAATGGAGACGACGCTCGCTTAACACTCGAATATGAAAGTGTACACTGTCTTTTAAATTCAGGCTCAACTGTACAAGGATCGATATTCTATGACGGCAATATCGAAGTCGATAAAACACTGGTCTATACCGCAAAAATGCCCGAAACAGAAGCATCTAAACCTTACCATCTGGTAATGTACCTTGGAGCAATGATAGACCAAGAGCATGCAGAAATAGAAGACCCCATCAAATATTATGCATATGCAGTCAGAGTACCAAAGAGATCGCCGGAATACAAGGCAACGCTGCCCAACGGCGTAACGGTTGAGCTGGTGGGGGTTTGTGAATTTGAACAGGGAAAGGGACAAAACTGGTGGAAGCCAGATGGCAATCCATATGAAACGGATATTCATATATCAGCAAAGGAAACGCATTTTTCTGAGAATACCTATGGATTTGTATTTAAAACAGATAAACCGGCAATATGCGATTATAAGACAATTGATGGAATGATAAGGTTCGAAGGACGCCCTTGGCTCGAAGATGCAAAGAGAAATGGAAATATTATGTTTATTCGCGGCAAAGCTTATTATCAAACAGCAAAAGTACAGTTTGATGACCGCAAAAAAACTTCAATTAGATTAAGTGTATTGCCTGATTGGAAAATTAAGATGAGGTATGATGGTAAATATGCATTAGGTAGAGTGGATCCAAAAGTTGCTTTCCTCGAAACCTATGAGACTGGTGAGGGAGTCAAAGTTATATTCGAGCATGGCTATGACAATACTGATTGGCAAATGGTAGCACTGTTGCCGAGAGATAGTGAACTTGCCGATTTTTACAACGGCAGAAAAATGATCAGAGGAAGGAAACAGAAATTATTATCTGCTGAAGGAGAAAAAAAGAATGCTGTGGTTTTTGAAGGGGTGAAATTAAGCGATGTGGTGCACTTTGAATTCCAAGTTCGTGAAGGCGGGAAAGAGTGGATTGAATTCAAAAACGTATCACTCAAGCCGAATTTCAAAACCGATGTGCAAATCGAAGTTCAAAACCCCGATGTGCAGGTTGAGAGTAAAAAACGTTAAAGTATAGACGAGCATAACTTAAGGAAATTTCTCAAGCTCCTACCGGCGATAGTATAAATAGCTTACATCTTTCGGAAAAAAGACAAATTTATCCGAAGGTGTAGTGTTTCTTCACAGCGTGCTTATTGGGGGTTTGGATACAGTTATTATCTGTCAATGTTTTCTTGCAAGCCCGTGGCAGTCACCATCTATTTCGCTGCTCTGCTGATGAGGATTCACGAGCCAAGGACCGCACTGACCTTAATGGAGCTGGCTTTTCTTTTCTGCCCGCTTGCGCATCAATGCTTCCACAAAAGCTACTGATAGGGTCTCTATAGTTTCCCTATCGGTCTTCTCATAGCCTGATTCCTTGTTGGCTAAACTAATTAAGCCGATTGTCTTGCCCGCTTGTTTGAGCGGAACGCCCAGAAAACAGGTGAGCTTTGGGTGACCCTTAGGTATCCCCACCCGATCTGGGTGTGAGGCGGGCTCGTTAACTATCTGGGACTTTTCGTCCTTTAGCACTCTGCTCCATATTCCGCGGATTTCCATATTTTTTATTAGCTTTGTAGCTTCTAAATGCTTCATTTTGCAGACATCCCATCCGGGATTACTGATGGCGATGGTATCGAAACGGCCGGCTTCATTCACTTCGCCGATAAAACCGAACTTGCTTCCTGTCAACTTCTCGGCCACGTTAAGGCACGTTTGCGCAACATTTTTCTCGCTTTCACAAGTCAGTGCTTCTTGAAATACTTCATTGATTGCATTCAATAGAGTGGCATGTCTTAGAGTTTGTTCCTCTGCCCGCTTGCGCATCAATGCTTCAATAAAAGCTATTGATAGGGCTTCCACAGCCTCTTGGTCCTTTAGTTCATAGCCTGATTCCTTATTGGCTAAACTAATTAAGCCGATTGTCTTGCCCGCTTGTTTGAGCGGAACGCCCAGAAAACAGGTGAGCTTTGGGTGACCCTTAGGTATTCCCACCCGATCTGGGTGCGAGGCGGGCTTGTTAACTATCTGGGACTTTTCCTCCTTTAGCACTCTACTCCATATGCCACGGATTTCCATATTTTTTATTAACCTCGTAGCTTCTGAATGTGGCATTTTGCAGACATCCCATCCGGGATTACTGATGGCGATGGTATCGAAACGGCCGGCTTCATTCACTTCGCCGATAAAACCGAACTTGCTTCCTGTCAACTTCTCAGCCACGGTAAGGCACGTTTGCGCAACATCTTTCTCGCTTTCACAAGTCAGTGTTTTTTGAAAAACTTCATTGATTGCATTCAACAGAGTACTATGTCTTTGGATTTTCTCTTCTTGCGCCCGTGTCAGCCACGATTTGAGGAGCTGGGTTATCCATGCTTCGCCTCCGGTAATGTGTGCTTTATCGACTCCGGCTTTAGTCATGATGTCAGGGGAGTCAGTTGGATAACCGATAATGCTGGAACCACTTGGTATCACGATGCTAGAGTCATCGGGCTGTACAACAATGGCCTCAGCACGCAGTGCGGCGGCAAAGTCAGCAGCCGTAAGTCGGTCCGTCGGTTTTTTGGCCATCACGCGCTGGACTAACATAGCGAGGGTTGTTGAGCACTGGGGTAGTACTGCCCGCAAGTCCGGCAGTGGTGCTTCCACGTGCTTTTTGAATATTTCCTCAAGTTTATGACCAGTGTAGGGTGAGCTGCCGGTTAGTGCATAATACAGGGTTGCACCGAGGCTATAGATATCAATAGCAGGAGTCTGTTCCCGACGTAGAATCATCTCCGGGGCCATAAACTGCGGTGAGCCAATGGCTTTGTCCGTGAAGTCGAAAGGGTCATTTGGGTCGTGGAGTCGAACAAGGCCGAAGTCGGTCAGCTTGCACCGCCCATGACGTGTGAGCATGAGGTTGGTTGGTTTGATGTCGCGGTGAATGATGCCTAAATTGTGTGCGACGGAAAGGGCGGTAGCAGCATCAGCCACAAATGCACATGCGCGTGGCGCAGGGAGGGGACCAGCAGCCTTAACCACCTTCTGAAGGTTTCCTCCCTCAAGCATCTCCATGGCGATGTACCACCAGCCTTCGTGCTGGTTGATCTCATAAATTCGGACAACATTCGGGTGTTCGATCTGTGAAGCAGCCCTTGCCTCGCGGAGAAACTGATGGACTTGTTGTTGCTTATCAATTCCTGGAATTCGCTTATTTAAAACTTTCAAAGCCACAATGCGTTTAAGGTTTATATCCTGAGCCTGAATCACACGCCCCATCTTCCCTTTGCCGATCAACCGCAGCAGCTTGAAGTGGCCTAGCAGCTTTCCAACCCACGGTGGCTGAGTGGGGGAAGATGGCACACCCTCGCGTTTACCCTGGGCTTGAGGTGATTCGAGAACCTCAGTCTCTGCGTCCACTAGGTCCGAGTCGACATCGGAGATCAGACTTGCCTCGAATGCGGTTTCGTCTGCCAATCCGTTATCTTCCATGTTAAAATCGCTGTTCATGTCTATTATCGCCTATTGCCAATAAATTCTGTGTTAAGCAGGCGATGACAAATTTATCCGAAGTTGTAGTGTTTTTTCACCGGCTCTTTAACGTGCCAGGTGCATTCGAGTCCTTCGGGGAATGTGACCATATCGCCCGGCCCGAAGCTCACTGAATCATTTCCATCGGTTACCGCTACCTGCCCTTCCAGCAAAAGGCAGGTCTCTTTCTCGGTATAGGCCCAGTCGAATGTGCTCGCCTCACACTGCCAAATCGGCCAAGCCTTGCAGGTCTCGGCTTCCTCGTCCGAGGGCTTACGAACAATTACATCTTTCACCGTCGCCATTTTTTTTTCCTTATACTTTCATTATTCTTACGAAATAGTATAATGCAACGCTTAACAAACTCAAAGGTAAAAAATAACAGAGAAGTTATGCAACAAAAACAAGTAGAAAATTTCAAAATCTTTTTTGACGACTACGTCGCCAGCTTTTACGGCGATGATGAATTCGTAAATGCAAATATAAAGCTAAAAGACGACCACAGCAGACGCGTCTGCGAGGAGATGGCTTATCTGGCAGATGAGTTAAATCTATCGCCAAATGAGAAACTGATAGCTGAGACCATCGCTTTGCTGCACGATATCGGCAGATTTGAACAGTTCATAAGATACCGCACTTACCACGACCCCAAAAGCGTCAATCACTGCCTGCTCGGTCTCGAAGTATTGCGAAATACAAAAATTCTCGATGACATTAACGGTCAAGAACGAGAAATAATCGAAAGGGCAATCGAACTGCATGGTGTACGAGAGCTGCCTACTGAACTCGACGGGGACTGTCTGCTTTTTTCACAACTGATACGAGACGCCGACAAAATTGACATTTACTACATCGTTATCGATTACTACCGGCAATACCAACAGAATCCCGATGCGTTCAAGCTCGAAGTCGAACTACCCGACATTCCCGAATACTCTGATGACCTCATCGAGAAGCTTCTCAACAGCCAGCGGATAGATTACCACACACTGCGGACCTGGAACGATATGAAGCTCTGCCAGCTCTCGTGGGTGTATGACGTGAACTTCAGCCAAACGTTGAGACGCATCAAGAAAAGAAGATTCCTGGAGGGCATTCTCGAGTTCCTGCCCCAAACAGCCGATATTGAAAAGGTAAGACGAAAAATATTCGAATACGTAGATGCAAGAATAAAAAAGGGAGCTTGATATTTATTGCTCTTTTTCACAGACTGTCCAGGGTGCAAAATTCTTGACAACATAGTTTTTCCGGCATATGATGTTCGATTAAATTTTGCTTTTTTTAGGAGATTAGCACGATGCTGATGAAGCCGAATATAAGCATTCAATATAACGAAGATATAACGATAGTTACCTTTACGGACGAGCAAATTCTTGAGGATAAGGATATTCGGGCGCTTGAGGATTCTATTTTGTCGGTGGTAGAGCAGGGAGGTCCTATAAAGCTGATATTAGACTTTTGCAACGTCAAGTTTTTATCATCTATGGTATTAGGGCTTCTAATAAGAATCAGTAAAAGGGTCTATGAAAATGAGGGTAAATTAGCCCTTTGCAATATAAGCGACAAGATTTATGAGATTTTTAAGATAACCCGGCTAACGAATATTTTCGATATATTTGAGGACGTCGAAGACGCAACCGATGAATTAAACAAATCGGGTTAACTTAACACGCCTTTAGCACCGATTTAATTGCGATATTATAAAACACTTGCGGCAATTACGAATTAACGTATAATTCGGTCCTTACAGACGTAGTGTAAGGACTTTTGGAAACGGTTATGATTTTATGACTTCGAAAATGCCAATAAGCTTCTCAAAGGTGATTTCCAACAACCTTTCCGCTTCGGAGAGTGTTTGCGAAAAGATTATAGCCGAGCTCGGCGATTCCGGCTTTAACCAGGACGATATTTTTGCAGTTCATCTTGCACTTGGGGAGGCATTCCTTAATTCCGTAATACACGGTAATCAGATGGATGCTGATAAAAAGATAAGAGTTGAGTACTTGATTTCTTCGGACAAGGTTGAAATTTCTGTAAGCGATGAGGGTGAAGGTTTTAATCCTGATTTGGTGCCGGACCCGCGTTATGGTGAGAATCTTTATAAAATCGAAGGCAGAGGACTTCTTATTATTAAATCTTATATGGATGTTGTCAAATTCAATGAGCAATGCAACCGCATCGAGATGATTCGACACAAAGGCGGAGCAGGGCCGAGAGTGGATAAAAACACATAAGTAGTGTAATCGACTGAGGCGGGTGTGTTAAAATATTTATGAATTAGCAGGATGAAAGTTAAAAGAGAAAAATTATTAAACGTCGTTGTGGTTTTTTGCGGTTTTTCGCTTGTTTTGAGCGGTTGTTCTAACGATGAGATACTGATGCCGGAAATAACACACGATTATTCCTCTACAAGCATCCCCATTATTCCGGAAATTGAAATTACAACCCCCACCCCGAGTTCTGCTGTTATGCCGGCAAGCTGGATTCCACCATCGCATCTGAAAAGAAGATGGACAGCGATAATGATACATCATTCGGCTACCAAAAACGGTAATGCGACTATTTTTGACAGATGGCACCGTGAAGATAGAAACTGGGATGGGATTGGGTACGATTTTGTTATTGGTAACGGAACCGACAGTCCAAATGGTCAGGTTGAGGTTACTTTCCGCTGGCGTCAGCAGAGAACGGGCGCACATTGCGGCGGGACGCCTGGCAACTGGGCCAACGAAAGCGGGATTGGGATTTGTCTTGTCGGTGATTTTAGTAAGTCGGCTCCCACGAGACGCCAGATGAATTCCCTGCTGCAGCTGGTTCGATTTTTGCAAAAACGCTTCAGTATTCCCCGAAGCCGCATCTACGGCCATAAAGACGTTCCAGGCGCTCACATAACAAACTGTCCGGGAAGTTATTTCCCGATGGCGCAGCTGAAATCGATGCTTGATTAGAGTTAACAGTCGTCTCTGGGCTATTAAAAGCTGACAAAACTTAACATTAAAGAAGGGTAGCTGAGCCGGAGCCGCAGCCCAGTTCCGATAAAAAAGAGCATGCCTTATCAATTCTCGCCTTGTATACGATTAAGTGGATGCATTCGTACAGTAATGCTGCTCATTATCGTTCCTGTTAAGTAGTCAATCATAACGGTCGATAAAAGTAAGACAGGAGCACGAAATGAAGAAGCTGATAAACAAAAAAAGAAAAAACAAACCCGAATTCACAATGTATAGAAGGCCTGATTCTCATAATTGGGAAACCAGGATGGAAATACACCGCCTTCTTTCAGGTAAGTCCGACCTCAAATTAAAACCAGACTTACAGCCAACTGCTTAGTGTTTTTTTTCAACAAGCTTACAGCCATCTATTTCCCCCGAGTATTCGTTTACTCGTGAGCCGGGTTGTGTCTTTGGCTCGTCAGGTTCTCCCCTTCGGCACAACAGAGACCCAAGAAATATCTTCCACAAGCCCTGTACAGACAAATTTCCTTTCTTTTGCAGGGATTTACCCGGGGAATGCGGCCTGGAAACTCAGAGCTGCTTTGCAGCCGGCGGTTTGTCCGATAAAGCTTCCGGTCAATTTGCCAATTATTCTTTTTTCAGTTAATTTGGGCGAAATCCGCCTGTGCTGAGTAAGTAACCCTCACTTTATACCGAACACCCTATTGTAGCTGTATTTGAAAAAAGATAAGGAGCCAGTATAAATGGACATGTTTGGTTCGCTGCTTTCTGTAAGCCATAGATTGAATGAACAGCTTGGGCGTGAAGTTTTTGATATTCTTCCGGAAGATGGGCCTATTATAGCAATCATCAATAAAGATGGTCATTGCTGGCCCAGTGATTCTGGAAGATTTGCCGGTCTTAATATAAGTGAGCATTTCTTAAAAGAGCTTTTTTCGAAGATTGACGACGGTGCAGAGCCGATTATAACCCAGGCAAATAAATGCACTATCGTTGCCACCCAACTGGCCACGGAGCACACTAACTGCGGATATGTGATTATTGCTCTGCCGGGATACAACGCTGAATCGGCCCTGATAAACATCAATCTCATTGAAATACTGCTGAATCAGGTCGGCCTTATAGCAAAACTCATTGAGAAAAACAATCTTCTCTACGAACTTCAGATGAAACAGCTCGGCGAATACAACAATTACGATTCGCCCTCGAATTAAAAGAACTCGGCATATCCGGTCTTGTCGATGATAGTTTGAGGTTCCATCCCTTCTGATAATTTTTTCCCGCCCCAGAGTTCACCTGGTTTGATTGGGTTTGAATTGGGTTTGCTTTTTAAGCTGAAATCGTGGTTTATTTTCATAACCCTTTGTTATTACTGAGTTTAAGTTCATTTTTGGCTTTTCGCAAATTGGGTTTGTTTTGCATAATTCGTTAAAAATGGTCGCGCGTTTCATTCCCCTAAGGGGTTTCCGCTTCGCTCCAAGGTTAAATGTTATTGTTAGAAAGCCTGCAGCCATTATAAGTCATCCTAATTTATGATTCACTTTTTTCAGGGCGGTTAAAAAAACGCGCCCCTCTATAATTAGGGCGAACTTGCGCATTTGGTCGATAATTC
>JBHPEQ010000008.1:0-46367 GCA_042576845.1 Planctomycetota bacterium | reverse complement strand
GCAACAGCTTGAAATCCGGTGCCTGGAACAGGAATAAGAAATGGTATTGGATAAGGTAAATTTGAGCAGAATTCTTGAAACTGCCATTGTTGCAGCCCGGCTTGCCGGACAGCGGGCGATGGAAGAAATACAGCTTTCTTACCTTTGGTCTTTTTGTTGTTTCACTGATACTGGCTTTTTTGCAGGCCGGTTGCGGACTTTTCGCAAGGATGAGCACGCCAACTCGTTATGAGAAGGAGGTACCGGCAGAATACAATCTCGCCGGCCTTCAAGGCCAAAAGATATTGGTTTTGGTTAAGCAGCCGTATTGGCTCAATGCGAAGGTGAATATGCGTTTGTACTTGACAAAAGCGATAAATAAGAATTTGACAAATAAAGCTAAGGTTCGCTCCGAGTGCCTTATTCCCTATGAAGAGCTGGCCGACTTTCGTTCCGGCAAATCCGATTATTCATTGCTTTCCCCGAGGCAGGTGGGCGCAGCTTTGAATGCCGATATGGTTTTGTTAGTGAGTATAAACGATTGTCGGCTGGAGAAGCTCCCTGAAGCCGATTATTACAAGGGTTCTTTAAGTGTACAAGCATATCTGGCCGGCACGGCAGAAGGGGAAAAGTTGTGGCCTGATTCCGCGGAAAGCAGAAGCATCAGAGTCGGATTTGAGATAGAAAACAAGGGGTTACAAGCTGCCATCTTACGACTTGCAAACGCCTCGGCTCATTGCATCGTAAGATATTTCTATGACTGTAAATTAGTGGGATTTAAGATAAAAGAAGATAAGAGTGCTCCGGCGTGGGAGTACTGGAAGTAACAATTTAATAGAGGTAACAAATGATTAAGGTTTTGATTACAGACAAACTTGCACAGGAAGGCATTGATTTGCTGAATTCCAAAGAAGGTGTTGAGGCCGTTGTGAAAACAGGCATAAGCGAAGACGAGCTCGCTGAGAGCATCGGCAAATATGACGGTTTGATTATAAGGAGCGGCACGAAGGTAACGGCAAAAGTTCTGTCTAATCCGGGCAAACTAAAAGCCATTGCCAGAGCCGGTGTCGGCGTTGATAACATTGATATTCCGGAGGCGACAAGAAAAGGTATATTGGTTATGAATACGCCTGGTGGTAACACTCTAAGTGCCGCCGAGCATGCCATGGCGCTGATGCTTGCGATGAGTCGAAATATCGTACCGGCCTGCAACAGCTTGAAATCCGGTGCCTGGAACAGGAAAAAATATATGGGAAATCAGCTCAACGGCAAGATTCTTGGTCTGATAGGACTCGGAAGAATCGGTAGGGCGGTGGCTAAAATGGCAAAAGGTTTTAATATGATAGTGCTTGGATACGACCCGCTTGCTGCCCCTGACGATGCTGAAAAGTTAGGTGTGGAAATAACCGATAATCTCGAAAAAATCTTCAAACAAGCCGATTACATCAGCGTCCATGTACCGAGAAACGAGCAGACACTGAATATGATTGACGCTGAGCAAATCAATATGATGAAACCTACTGTCCGATTGGTTAATTGCGCACGGGGCGGAATTATAAATGAAGACGCTGTTTATAAAGCACTTGCTGAGAATAAAATAGGTGGTGCCGCTTTGGATGTTTTTCCGAAAGAACCGCCTGAAAACAATCGCTTTACTGAATCCGAGAACTGTGTTGTTACTCCTCATCTTGGAGCAAGCACCGAAGAGGCGCAAATTGGGGTGGCGGTCGAAGCCGCTGACATTCTCGTGGACGCTATCAAGGGCGGTTCTGTCAAAAATGCCCTCAATGCTCCATCGACTGCCGGCGTGGTTCCTCCGATTATCGCAGAATACTCCAATCTCTCACGCAGGATAGGTTTGCTGCTTAGTACTATTGCTCCGGGCAAAATCAAGAAAGTCGAAGTGCAGTACAGGGGAACAATCGCAGAGAAGGACGTGGGTGTGGTAACGATAAATTTCCTGATTGGTTTACTGCAGAAACATTTCGATATACCCTTGAACATTGTCAATACGCCCGTTTTAGCAAAAGAACGTGGAGTAAGCGTTGATGAAACAAAAAACCCTGAACCTAAAGACGTGGCGTCAAGCTTTAGTGCAAAGGTTTTGACCGACAAAGTTACCCGGACAGTTACCGGTTCGGTATTTGGCGGGACGCTGCCGAGGATTATCGAAATCGACGACTTCAATGTGGAAATGACTCCCGAGCGCACGGTTCTGATTATTTACAATGATGATAAGCCAGGCGTTATTGGCGCTGTCGGGAGTATATGCGGCAAACACAATATCAACATTTGCACAATGGGCGTCGGAGACAAGCCGAAAGAGCAAAAAGCTATTTTGGCTGTTAGTCTTGATAAAAAGCCCGATGAAAAGGCCATCGAAGAAATTGGTAAACTTGATTTTGTAAACGAAATTCATCTTTGCAAACTCGACTGAATTCTCGTTGCCGCAGGAAAGTACGATTTTTTAATTTCACTTTGCTGAGATTGCATTTGGAGCTCCTGCTATGGCTTCAGGGATGAGCCGTTCTGAAAAACAGCTAAAGTTTTCATTTACAGACCCTCCGGCTAAGAAACATATGTCTAAGAAGAAAACAAAAAAATCCAAAAAAGCGAAGTCTAAAACCCGGAAGCGGAAAAAAAGAAAGACTAAGTCAAAACAAGCTGTCGGAAGAAAAAAAGTCGGAACAACCAGGAAACGCAAAAAAAAATCGACGAGAGCGACTAAAAGAAAGCAGGATTTATCGCCTGCCGCTACCGCAGAGTCAATGGCTGCCGAGCAGCGAACGATAAGCATCAGTGAATTTTTCGCCAAGAACAGGCATTTGCTCGGTTTTGACAACCCCAGAAAGGCGTTACTGACTGCTGTAAAAGAGGCGGTGGATAACTCCCTTGACGCCTGCGAAGAGGCACATATTCTGCCGGAATTGCTGATAGATATAAAACCTCTTGAGAATAATCAGTTTATATTGACGGTCAGAGATAACGGACCGGGAATCGTCAAACAGCAAATCCCTAATATTTTTGCCCAGCTTCTATACGGTAGTAAATTTCACAGCTTAAAGATGAGCCGCGGCCAGCAGGGCATAGGCATTTCTGCCGCCGGTATGTATGGACTATTAACAACAGGCAAACCGGTTCGCATTATTTCGCGAACAAATCCCAAAAAGAAAGCCCATCATTACCAGGTGCAGATTGATACGACCCAAAATAAACCTCAAGTCGTTCTCGACGAGGAATGTGAGTTTGAGCTGCACACCGGAACAAGCGTTACCATAACTCTCGAAGGCAAATACCAGAAAGGTCGCCAGTCAGTTGATGAATACATTGCCCAGACCGCTATGGCCAACCCTCATACGACTATCATATATAATGCTCCCGACGGCAAGACTTACGAATACAAAAGGCAAAATAAAGAGCTGCCATTTGTTCCAAAAGAAATCAAACCTCATCCTTATGGTGTCGAGCTGGGGCTGCTGTTCAAAATGGCACAGAATAGTTCCTATAAATATGTGTCTGCTTTTTTAAAGAGTGAGTTTTCAAGAGTCAGCGCGAGAGTGGCAAATCAGATTTGTGAAAAAGCCGGCCTCCACAAAAGGGCCAGACTTTCTTCCATAACATTAAAGAAAACAGAGGCAATTCACAAAGCAATAAACGAAACCAGGATTATGTCTCCTTCGACGAGCTGCATAGGTCCTATCGGGGTGGATAAATTAGAACAAGGCCTCAAGCGTGTCGTGGACGCCGATTTTTATACCGCCTGCTCGAGGAACCCTGCAGTTTATCGCGGCAATCCTTTTCTTATTGAGGCGGCTATTGCCTATGGAGTTAAAAACGGCAACAACAAAGACCCGGACAAAGAACCTTTGATGCGGCTTATACGTGTTGCTAATCGTGTCCCTTTGCTTTATCAACAGTCGGCTTGTGCCATCTATAAATCCGTCCTTGGTATAAACTGGCGTAATTACTCCCTGAGTCAGAGCAGGGGGGCAATGCCTGCTGGGCCGGTGGTGCTGATGGTCCATATCGCCTCGGTGTGGGTCCCCTTTACATCGGAAAGTAAAGAGGCGATTGCTCACTATCCTGAGATTATCAAAGAAATTCAGTTGGCCGTTCAGCAGTGCGGCAGAAGACTGGGCATATACCTGCGAAGAAAACAACGCATCCAGAGAGAAATTAAAAAGCGAAGCTATATTGAAACTTATCTGCCCTATATTGGAGAAGCTTTGCAGGAAATCCTTTCCCTCAAGAAAAGCCAGAGGAATACCTTAATAAGTAAACTCGATAAGGTACTGGAAAAATCCAGGAGAATATGAGGAGCTTTTGTGGCTGAGCGATTGATAATAAGTATTAGCGGAATGAGAGGCATTGTCGGCGAAAACCTTACCGGTTCTGTTGCCAGGGAGTATGGTTGCGCTTTTGGTACTTTTTTGAAGGGTCTGGGAGATGATAAAGATGAAAAGCTTCCCGTTTGCATCGGGCGGGATTCCAGACCCAGCGGAGAAATGTTTAAACTGCGGGTAACTGAAGGATTATGTTCTGTTGGACTCGATGTAATAGACCTGGGATTGGTGACAACACCCGGTGTAGGTATTATGATAAGGGAGCTTGCCTGTGCAGGAGGTGTCGTCATCACCGCTTCACACAATCCAGCCCAATACAACGGTATAAAAGTTTTACTTGGCAATGGTGTTGCACCACCGAAGGATGCAGCGGAGCAGATAAGAAAGTGTTTTTTGGATAAAAATTTTACTTTTGTTGATTCTTCTCACTATGGCAGAGTAACTTCCAATAACAAGGCGGATAAAACCCACATCGGTAAGGTTTTGAGAATAATCGATAAAGAAGCCATCGCTGCAAAAAAAATCAAGGTTGTGCTGGACAGTGTCAACGGGGCAGGAGGGCCGGTAGCGCAAAAGCTTCTCGCAGAGCTTGGTTGTGAGGTTTCAGCTATAAACGCTCAGCCAACCGGTCAGTTTACTCACGCCCCGGAACCACTTGCAGAGAACTTGACTGAGCTTTGTCAGGCAGTTAAGGCCGAACAGGCCGAGGTTGGTTTTGCCCAGGACCCGGATGCTGACAGGTTGGCAATCGTTGACGCCAATGGTACTTACATCGGTGAAGAATATACTCTTGCTCTGGCGGCAAAGTATATCTTCAGTAAAAAAAGCGGGAAGGTGGCAACAAACCTTTCAACCTCGAGGATGATAGATGATATTGCCGCAGAAGCCGGCGGAGAAGTTCTTCGAACTGCTGTTGGTGAAGCAAATGTTGCTGATGCAATGATAAAAAACAATTGTATTATAGGTGGAGAAGGTAACGGCGGTGTGATTGATTTGCGAGTGGGACCAATCCGCGACTCGCTCGTTGCTATTGCTCTTGTATTGCAGTTAATGACCGAGAGCGACAAGACTACCAGCCAACTGACCTCGGAAATCATCGGTTATTATATGAGCAAGGATAAATTTACCGCTAATCAAACCGATGCTCAGAAGATTCTGGACCTGGCCCAAAGGACCTTCTCGGATGCAAAACTCGATGCTACAGACGGCTGCCGATTTGACTTTACCGACGGCTGGGTGCATCTGCGAGCGAGTAATACTGAGCCGGTTATGAGAGTTATTGTCGAGGCCAAAGACAAAAAAACTGTTCAAAAGTATATCGAAGCGGTTATGAAAATCCGCAGTAAGGTTCTGGGTTGAGCTGCTTATGAACAAGTACACACAGGAAATCGCAAACAGGCAGATAAAATCTGTAACTGTTCTCGCAGTTGTCATAGATGTAGTTCTGTTTGTATTGAAGGTGTTGGTTGGTTTTTTGGCCGGCTCCATAGCTCTGGTTGTTGATGGAGTGCATTCACTTTCTGATGCGGCCACTGATGTTGCTGTTTTGCTTGGTTACTACTTTGGTTCAAAACAAGCGGACCAGAGCCATCCGTATGGTCACGGCCGGATTGAAACCTTCTCCGCCGTTTTTGTATCTGTCGTACTTATACTTATAGGTGCGGGAGCTGTTTACTATGCTGCTGTTGATATGGCGAAGGGTAATATAAAGACGGCTCATACATCTGTACTTATAGCTGCGATGTTTTCTGTTTTCGTGAAAGAGTTACTTTATAGAATTACAAAGAGAACAGCTGTCAAATCATATAGCACCTCTCTTTATGCAAATGCCTGGCACCATCGCTCCGATGCCGCCAGTTCGGTAGCAGTCCTGATAGGTTTTATTACTCTCAGAATCGGTTTCAACTATGGCGACCAAATTGCTGCTATCGCCGTTGGCTTGATGATAATCTGGGTAGCCGCGAGGATTCTCAGCCCGTGTATTACTGAATTGGCAGAGGGCGCTGTCGATAGAAAAACAGTAGAGAAAATCAAACAAATAATCGGTTCCAAACCTTCGATACGCCATTGGCACAAGCTTCGGACACGTACGGTAGGTCGAGAAATATTCCTTGACCTTCATGTTCTTGTTGACCCGAATCTGAATATAGCTGCTGCGCACGAAATATCTGAAAATCTAGAAAAAACCCTTTGTGAACAAATAGTCAGACCGGTTAATATTATTGTTCACCTTGAGCCGGACACGCCGGAGATGAGAAAAAAACCACCCGTATCGCCTGATGAGGTGGGCGAATGATTTTGGCCTTACTTAAAAAGAATTTGTTTCAGAGTGGCTGACAATGACACAGTTTCGACCTTTTTCCTTGGCCTCGTACAAGGCGGTGTCGGCTCTGCTTAATATGCTTTTAGGATTGTCGGCAGGGGTGGTGTTCTGCCATTGCGATATGCCGCAGCTAATAGTAAGGGATTTAACACCGGGGATGGAGAGTTCTTCAACGCGTTTGCGAAGCCGCTCCAACAGAACTTTTGCACCATCCAGTTTTGTTTCAGGTATCAGCAGTACAAATTCATCCCCACCGTAACGAGTGATTATTACGTCCGTTTCACGAATGTTTTCACGCATCACTTTGACAACGTGCTGTAAAGCGCTGTCGCCTGCAGCGTGTCCGGCATTATCGTTGATTTGCTTGAACTTATCCAGGTCTACAATAGCGACAGAAAAACAACGATTATAACGTGCCGCTCGGTCGCACTCTGCTTTGAGAGCTTTTTTAAGAACCCGGCGTGTTCCTAACCCCGTTAACGGGTCTATCTTGCTGTCGCGGCGGGCTTGTTGGTAATTTTGATATAATATAGAATTGGTGAGATTAATGTTAAGAACTTCTTGTAAAAGCGAGGCCTTATAGAATTGAAGTTTTTTGGATTCGACTGAAGATTGTTGAAAACGGCACATACAGAGGAAGCCTTGGACATTTATTTTGTTGTCCTTTTGTTCTTCACCTTCTTCGTAAATACTAAGGGGAATAAAAAGACCTGGTCCATTACAACCAGCTTTCTTGCATTCCTGGCTGCAGTTGCCGTATATAACCTGGCCGGTATCCTTGGCTTCTTTCATCCTGTCTTGTTTGAATAACTTTTCGTCTCGAAGGAGACAGCCCTTTCGGTAAATAGTGGCTGAGCCTGTGCCTTTTGGCAGTAGACAGAGCACGGCTTGTTCCGCACCAAAACTTTTCGGAACCTCGTTTATGGCTAAGTCGATGACGTCGTCGAAATCCAGACTTTTCAACCTGGTTGAGAGCATCGCAAGCTGTTCTGCGGCGCCTTTCATTGCTTTGTTACTATGAAGCTGATAAGCTATCAAATCCCGGGTGGAAGCCATGCTTATTGGTACACCGTCTTTCACAATTGGAAGATGCCGTATCTTATGTTCATCCATAATTTTTTCTGCTTCAGCAATCGGGGTCTCCATACTGCAGAATAAAGGTTTGGATGTCATAATGTCCCTGACGAGAACATCTGCCGGCGAAAAATCGTTCGTTAAAACCTTCTTGAGCATATCACGCTCAGTCAAAACGCCGACAAATATTCCCTTTTGATTGAGCACTAACAGAGAACCGATGTTATGCTCGCTCATTTTTTTTGCCGCATCTGCAGCGCTGTTTTCCTCTTTAATGGTGATAACTTTACCCGTGTGGTTTACGACTTCTTTGATGTCTTTAATTGTAGGTACCAACGCAATCTTACTCCTTTGTTAAACAGATTTGAGCATTATGTTATCGGGCCAACTGACTCAGGACTCAACGACGCCATTCGGCCTTGCGAACCATTAACGGAGGCATCTGTTGGGGCTTAGTTCTTCGCCTTAGGGTATTTACACAACTCCTGTTGTTCGGATACCACTGAATCCTGAACAATCCGGGCCTGAATGAGAACCTGCGTTTTGTCGATAAAGCCAGCCTGAACATCTCTTTTACAAACCACCTCACTATATTCTAAAAGCACAGTTTTATCGTCAAATTCACACCTGCACTTTTGATAATTATCCCGCAAAGTGTTTTTGTAGACCGAAAAAATCTCACCGCAGAGAGCGGAAATGGCAAAAAATAGCGTTTTTTAGCATAACCTTAAAATAAAAAACAGACCAAAGACCTAAGACTAAAGACCCGTTTGCGGTTTACCCCGTTAGTCCTTGGGACTCCGCCGGAAGGCGTCCCCAAGTGGACTTATGGAGATATGAATCCCGCCCCTGGTTGTTCGAGGAGCTGGGGGCCTGATTTGTTTATGAGGATTTGCAGAGTTTTATTTATCCAATATCTTGCCAATTAGCTGAATGTAAGTTTATTTGTTTTATTTCGACCCGGTTGATGAGCCATCCCTTATCGACTTCTTTCCGGAGTTGCAGTTCCCCTTTTATTAGCATTAGCTCCATAAAGTTTTGATACACCAAACTACGCTTGTCAAATATGAGCCGAGCAGTGAAAACGACAGTGGCTTGTTGCGAATCCAGCTCTAAAGAGACAATCCTCGTGATGTTTTTTTCAATTAACGGCTTCGAAAGTCGTGCCTTGCAGTGTGCTATAAAATGCGGTTTCGAACGGTGCTTTGAATCGCGATAGTTCTCTGAGATGAGTATTTCTATCGCTTCAGTATTTTCTTCTTTGACGGCTTCAGCGACTTTTTTGATAACATCTCTGATTTGTTCAGGGTCTGAGGTCACCAGAAAATCCAAACCAAAAGCTGCCACAGCTATAATTACGGGCGGCAGCCATTGCCACCACCGTCGCTTTTCAGGTACAGCTGACCTGATGCCTAAAATCACGAGTAAGACCAATATCGCCGAGACTATGAGTGTCCATGGTTGTTCGAAAAAGTCGAACATTTTGGATGTTCCTTTCCTGAACTTACCATTTTAACTTTTGAAGACCGCGGGTCTTTTCGTGATTTGTCATATCGGCAGATAACGCTGTTATGGTAATAAAACCCTCAGCCAGGGAGGTTATGTCGGTAGGCGCCTGTTCAGTAAGCCGGGGACTGCCGGCTAATTGAAAGCCGGTTTGTCCCTGTTCGTTTGTTTGTCGTATGTAATACTCTTTAAATCCTTTACATGATTGAGGCACCACTTTTATGCCTTTCGGCTCGCCTTTTGATAATTCGGGTATATTGATATTGAACACGTCGCCGCTTTGAATCGGCATAAGTTTTTTTAGAATTTTCGTGCAGTGTTCGGCCGCACCTTCAAAATCCATTTGCTCTTCGTTGGCCAGACTCATCGCAACAGCGGGAATGTCCAAAAACGCCCCCTCTATAGCGGCGGCCACGGTGCCGGAGTAGTAAACGTTTATTCCTGCGTTTGCACCGTTGTTTATACCCGCTACAAGAAGGTCTATAGAATCATCTAACAATTCCATACAAGCCAGTTTTACACAATCGGCGGGAGAGCCCTGAATGCTGTAGCCGGTGAATTGGCCGTTGATGTCAATCTTGTTGCACACTAAGGGTTTTTTAAGGGTAATACTATGGCTGGCACCGGACCGGCTTTCCGAAGGTGCAGCTACTACTACTTTACCTATCTTGGTAAGCTTTTTATAGATGGCTGCCAGCCCGGGGGCGAATATGCCGTCATCATTGGTTAATAATATTTGCATATTTAGTCCTTCTGGCCGGATTGTAATTCCAGGCAGAATTTATGTCAATTGACAGTTTCAAGGCCGGGCATATAATATCAGATTATGAAAAAATATTCACCAAACAAAAACTTTGTTTTGATGTCGAGGGACCAGGTTCGTGCATTTGATGCCTGGGCGATAAAGACTCTTGGCGTCTCGGGTGTGGTTTTAATGGAGAACGCCGGCAGGAGTTGTGCCGAACTGATTGGCCAAAAGCTTGCGCAAGTTTCTCAGCCAAAGGTTTGTATCTTCTGCGGCACGGGAAACAACGGCGGCGATGGGTATGTGATAGCCAGACACCTGTTAAACATCACTTTTAAAGTTACGGTGGTTATTTGTGGCGACCGTAATAAAATCAGTGGCGACGCAAAAATAAACCTCGATATTTTAGAGCAAATAGGCGGACACATTGAACAGCTTGAGCTGAATTCAAGCAATATTTCTCTTGACGTTGAAGCTTTCGCTCACAAGCCCGATATGATTGTTGATGCACTTTTTGGTACGGGCTTAAAAGGTCAGCTAAGCGACGAGTATCAGCGGTTGATAGAAAGCATAAATGCTCAAAATTGCCCCACCCTGGCGGTCGATATTCCGTCAGGACTGGATTGCGATAGCGGCGTTCCACTTGGAGCCGCTATCAAGGCGGATTATACCGTAACATTTGCTGCCGTGAAAAAGGGGTTTACATCAATTGACGAGGTATCTGAATATACCGGCGAGGTTTTTGTCGCTTCTATTGGAGTCGAGCCACCTTCAAAATAATGTCTTTGATTAGTTAAAAAGCCCCCGGTCTGCCTGACTGAGACTTATAGCCAATCAAGTATAAAAATCTTTCCAGGTTGAATACGGGGATGGATAAAGAATCCGCCTGACTTTGGACATCCTGGTAGCGGGAGTGCCTTTCGACAGATTCCTCGTATTTATCCATAGCAAGTGGGTCTATTCCCATCTGTTCAAAGGTCGGCTCTGTCAGAAGTGTTGGCTCATCCCCAAGAACCACATAATCAGTTTCAACCGAAACGTTTTCAGCTACGGCCCCGCCCCATTTGTTGACTAATGATTTTATCTTCTCAGGGCCGTCTAAATCGACTTTTCCGTTACTGTCAAGGTCAAAATCACCTGAAACCACAAATACGTTTATCTGTTCGGAGTCCCAAATCAAGTTAATAACAACATCATTGACAATTATAGGATTTTTGGTACCTGAATTGATAATACGTGCAGCGGAGATATTTTCGCCCACGTTGTAAACCTCTACCTCCGCCTTTCCTTTGCCATCTTCGGGTATCGGTGCATATTTGTCATAAACTGAGAAAGTCAAGCCTCGGTAAACATGGTCGCTGCTGCCGATGTTAAGATGTACTATATTGGATTGCTTGTCGATTAATAATATTTTTCCATCGGGCTTATATGCAGCCACTTTGCTGTCAGGAGGAGGAACGACCGCCTGGAGCTTGTTCTGGGCAAGTTCCATTCTCTGGCGGGCTAATCTCAATTCTGCTTCTGTTTTCATAAGATTTTGGCTTAGTTCTTTATTGTCGGCCTGATATTGTTCAAGCTGGGCCGCCAGCATCTGGACCTGTTCCTCGGTACTCTGCGTCATCAGAGCTTGAAGGTTTTCATAATTTGTTCTTATTTCTTCGACCTGCTGCTGATATTTTTCCTTCTCTGCCAATAAGGTCTGTTCTTTTTCATAGCTGGCAGCCGTTGAATCATCAAATCTATTTTGCAGGTTGGCGAGAAGATTGCTCAGATTAAGTTCTGATTCTGTCGTATTATCAAGCTTCGTCTTTAATTCTTCAATTATCCAAATCAGACCTTCCATGTTGGGGTCGGCTGACTGGATGTTATTTTCTTTGTTTAAAACATCAAAAATGGTCTTGAACTTCGTGTTGACTTCAACGACCTTGGCTTCGGCGGAAACCTGCTCCGGAAGACCTCCAAGAATTAGAGCTGTCGTATCGTCAAGATAGCTGATCATTTTGCCGAGATAGGTTTCTGTTCTTTCTTTTGCCCCTACAATTATTCCTCTGTTTGTCCATTGTTCGTTGTTAACCAACTCCTGTCTCTGCTCGTAATAAGTATCGGCTTGTTGCTGGAAATCCTCGGCTCTGATGTAGAAGATAACCGCAACGACCGTGGCAATTAGGAAAAGAACCACAAAGGTTACCAAGGTGTATAGTGCGCTGCTTGTCGATTGTCTTTTGCCTGCTGGCATTGTACAACTCCTTAGAAATCTAAAGTAACAATATTAAGCTTTCTTAGAGACTATATTATCGTACGAGAAGCCCAAAAAGTCAAGAAAAAACCGCCCTTACCCTGTGTTATGCATCAAAACCACGTCTTTATAGCATTATCGGCTTGGTTTCGAAGTTAATGAAGCCAAAAAAGGAAACTCAAAGGTTATCCAGCAGAAGGGCTAATTCGCTGATTTGGCTGATTACATATCGGGCTTCAGCTTCCGGTCCCGCACCTTCTTCGGTGTGTATGCGTGCCGGGCGAACCAACTGGATTGTCAAAAAACCGAGTTTATTCGGGGCGATAAAATCCTTCTTCGCATTATCAGCGACGTAAGCAGTTGATTCCGGCTTGGTTTTTAAACTCTTTATTATTTTCTCAAAACCTGCCGGCGAGGGCTTCCAGAACTGCCTGCCTAACTCTTCAGTATAAATTATGCACTCAAAAATTTTTTCGAGCCCCAATGCTCGGACTTTCAGCTTTTGTGCAGGCAGAAACCCGTCCGTCAGAAGCCCCAGTTTATATTTCTTGCCCAGAAGCTCGAGAACATCTTTGCTTTCCGGCGGCAGGGTGATTGCGGGCTTGTGCTTTCGGTATACATCTACCAGCTTGCCGATTAGCTCGTCATCGAAGCTGATTCCGAGCTCCTTAAGGGCTTTATTAAAAATTCTGGTTCGATTTCCCTTGTTGAACTGTTTGAATAAAGTGTTCGCTATATGCTCAGATGCCTGACTTGCGGGTAGATTAGCGAGATAGTCGGCAGCCGCTGTGAAACCGCTTTTGCAATACTCGATTTCGTCGTAAAGAGTGTCGTCTAAATCAAATACAACCGTTTTTATCATAGCAATATGTATTTTTTGCCTGTAATAACCGTCTATGCACGAAGAACTTATTATTGTATAATCTTACGACTTGTAGCTTGGGATGTCGAGAAGAAAACTCCTATTAGCGAAAAGAAAGAATATGAGCAGAGAAAGATTACAAAAAATTCTTGCCGCCGCCGGCGTTGCTTCACGCAGAGAATCTGAGAAATTAATCCTCGACGGGGTTGTCTGTCTCAACGGTAAAGTTGTAAACAAATTGCCTGCTTTTGCCGACCCTGATGAAGATACAATAACCGTAAACGGCAAAAAAATCCGCAAAGCTCGCCGATTGTACTTTCTGCTCAATAAACCCAAGGGAGTATTCTGTACCAGCTCCGACCCGAAAGGTAGAAAGCGGGCAATAGATTTGATTCCCGCTCGTCAGCGAATATATTGTGCGGGCCGGCTCGATGCAGATACTACTGGCCTGATTATTATAACTAACGACAGCGAATTAACGAACAAATTGACACACCCGCGATACGAATTGCCGAAAACTTATATGGCTAAGGTTAAAGGTAAAGTTGACGGCAGCCAGGTCGAAAAGTTAAAAAAAGGTATTTGGCTTGCTGAAGGCAAAACTGCCCGCTCATCGGTAAAAGTATTAAAACGCGGCTCGAAAGAATCTCTGCTGCAAATAACCATCCGGCAGGGACTCAATCGACAGGTTCGCCGAATGCTCGCAAAAGTCGGCCTGAATGTAAAGACACTTAAAAGAACAAAAATCGGAAAGCTTACCGACCGCGGCATTGGCATCGGAAAATTCAGGCCGCTGACAAAAGCAGAAATATCATATCTGATAAATCTAAAAGCTAATAGCTGAAAACAAAAAACCTTGATCGTTCAATGTGATTTTGATAAGATTATTGATGTCGCATGGAAAAATTATGTTTTTTAAGCATGTAAATGGGAAATCCCAGATGATTATGAACTATCAAACACTCAGGAGGATTTATTATGAAGTATCTGACATTCTTATTTATGACAACATTACTTTTCGGTCAAACAACTATTACTATCGAACCGAATACAAATTGTTCAATTAAAGGTACCCTGAAGTTAGATCGGATAAAATTTTTTAACCTTGCAACCACTGGCAATAATTTTGAAAGAACAATAAACAATCTGGATGTAGTTAAAAAATACCTAGATGAGTACAAGATGAGTTTTGGTAGAACGATTGGGGGAATGAGAACCAGGGTTGTTGAAGATCCCCTCAGACCAGGTTATATGGATATTAATGATTTCAAATCAAATGTGAAAATAAATTTTGTTGAAAGTACTGAATTTAAGAACCGTTGGTCTAACCTGGATGTTATCTATACCGGTAACAATAGGTTCAGGGGATATCCGTCGTTTATGCCAAAATATAAAGCACCAGGAAATGAAAATGAGAGTTTTCCTGATAATATTGACGCAGCAGCAGAAATGACTGTTACCCTTCTTAAATATGGTTTTAATGACTGGAACCGTCCGGCGATGTATGAAATTGTTAATGAGCCAGCTGTTTCATTATGGGGTGACAAGAAATTTGCCGATTTGCATAGCGCTATTTGCCAGAAAGCAAAGGAAGCAGAGATCAAAACTCTTGTAGGAGGACCTTGTATCTGGATGGATTATTTCTATAAAAATAACTATAACTACTTAGATAATATTACAAAATTTATTGATAACTCCTCTGCAAAGCTCGATTTTTATGCTTTCCATATATACGATTTTCTTCAATGGAATGAAATAGCAAAGGATTTTAGAGGTGAAGTTACTGCCGGTTTGCCTCTTGAAGGAGTATTTGATGCTCTGGAAAACTATACAGTCAACAATTACCAGAAAGAGGTCCCCATAGTTGTCAGCGAACATGGGGGATATTTATACAAAGATTCTAGTAATTTTATTTCTAATGATCTTGCTGTTGAATTAATTGGCCCTGGAAGCGGATTCGAATATGAGATGAAACGCCGTTCGGTACATTGCTTTGTAATGACCAGTACTGTGATAGCAAATACAATGACCTTTATGAATAATCTGCATATTATGAGAAAGGCTGTGCCGTTTATATTACTTCAGTCAACAGGCTGGGATCCAACATACTATGCCTCACTACTTGTTCCTGATAACTTTGAAAGGGGGAAACCATGGAGAGAAACTGAGCTTATAAATTTTTATAAACTTTTTGGTGAGTTTAATGGACGAAGAGTTTTATCTTTTTGCGAAGATCCGGATATTCAATACAATACTTTTGTTGAAGGGAAAAACTTATTTGTGGCTTTGAATAATCTAAGCACCATTGATGAAAATATAAAATTTGATATCGCCAATAAGAATTATGTAAGTATTTCCGTGAAACGGCATGGAAGAAATAAAGATTTTACACCATATTTCACAGAATCGGAGTTAAGCAGTTTAAGGAAATTTATTATAAAAGGCAGGGAAGCTGTTGTATTAAAAATTACTTACAAAAATGAGATCGAGACAAAAGATGCGATCGATGTAGTACCGCATTATGCCGATAAAGTCAAGCAGGTTATTGAACCCGGTTCTTCCCAAAAATTCACTGTTGTTGTTCCTGAATATAAACTATCTGAAAATGTTATTCTTCGTATTGGTGTTGGCCGCGCCTCAGGTTCTGACCATAAAATTGACGTTAAATTCAATGGTTCCAAAATTGACATCCCGATGGAAAGCATGGCAGCAGAATACTTAGATGATAATGATTATGGATCCACAAAAATTGTTAAGATTGATCCTAAATTATTAATGGAAACTAATACCGTTGAGATATCCTTTCCTGATGGGAAAAGTGGTGGTATTGGTGCTGTGGTTTTACGGGTAGGTGCAAAAAAATAGGAACTTAAAAATATAGCTGAAAAGGCGTAAAGTACAAAAATTCATAGCTCTGGCCATTTTTACTTACACTCAAGGCCAAAAAAAGTTTAACGGCATTAAATGCTGCCTAACATCAATCGCGGCAGAACCTACTGAATTGCTCCCAATATCCAATCCGAGTGTGTAAGTTTTCATTTTTTTCTCCTGTTTCATAAAATTTCCCTTGACTTCTCTCTATCTCTGTTGCGATGATACTATTATTAACAGTTCCGTGTCTGGTGTTTTCCACATAAAGTCTGTTGATTTCACATTTGGGCTAATGAGATAAATACCTTTCAGCGGGAATTCAGCGGCTGTTTTTTTAATCCGGCAGTCTTAATCAGAGTGGGAAATCTCCTTTCTGCTGATTGATATTTCAACCATTTCAAGTCTTTGCTGAAAGGATAAATTTTCGAGTTCGTCGAGGTCGAAAGTTCCAAAGCTTTCTCTGAATCTGATGAGCGGATCCAGGTGAGCGGCATAGTTCCATGACAGGCATTGCATAACGCCTCTTCTTCGGGGGACAGTCACGCTGAACGCTTCGAGTTGCAGACCTTTTTGTTTGCCGTCATATATCGTGCCGTCCCAGTTCATGGATTGTTTTGTGTTGTGCATGAGCATTTTTGTAATGTGGAGAAAATACTGATCCGCTGTCATCAGGTATAACCTGTAGTAATGGTAAGCGGAGAAAGCGAAACCGAGGTCGGCTTTTGAATGGCCGGTTGCGATGAGGGTCTGGCCTGTTATGCTGCGGTCGGCGGGAAAATGCGTATCTGAGCGTCCAATCTCGGCGGGAACTTCGTATGAGTACATCCATGTTACAGTATAATGAGCCGCCTGGATAGCGGCATCGAGCCATTTGTTGTCGGTGGTGAGATCATAGAGCGACAGGAACGAGTATAAAGCTTTCTGGCCGGATTCGCGATCAATGACATTTGGATTATCGATCACACTTCCGATGTAACTGTAATTTTTGTGTATGACCTCAAAAGAAAATTCGCCCGCCTTCAAGGCGGCTTGTTTGTATCGCTGGTCGTTTGTAGCCATATACAGTTCGACGAGGAAACGGATAGGATTGGTTGTGGTATATTTGCTGGTGTGGGTTGGCCGGTGTTTTCCATCGGTGAGTCTGTGTTCATAGGCGAGGTAATAGCTGCCGTCTGTGTTCTGGTTTTCGACGAGCCAGTCGCCGAATTTTTTGCAGGCGTCGAGCCACTGTGGTTTGTCAATTCCATGTCTGCGTACAATGCGCCAGGCCGACAGCATTGCTTCCATTCCTCCGGAGGCAACTCTCATGGATGTTCCGCCCAATATGTTGTCGTTTGTCCGCCATGACCCGGTGCGGTTTTCGCCTGCGGCAGGATCGTACCATGTTCTCGGCAGGCCGTCAGGGGTGAGGGATTCTTCGGACCAGAAGTCTATGACATCGAAACCTTTTTTGACCAGTTCCGCATCGTTGCCGAGCAGGCCCTCGCGAATGAAATAGTAGGCATTGGGTATTTGCCGTCCGATGAAACCCATCTGGTAATTATAAACACGAACAGTTCCCTCTGGCAGGTAAACGGAAAAAGGGAAACCGGCGGCGTCAAATCCGCTCCCTTTTTTGTCGGCGGGCATGTAGTAAAATTTCAGTGTGTCCATAAGTCCGTCGAATGCGGCTTGGAGATCGACGGCCAGAATCTCCGGCTGATATAGAGCATAGGCGGTTCGCCATGTGCGTTGGATGGCATCGGGGTAAGAAGAGGTCTTCGCGAAATCAATCACCAGCTTGTATTCATGGCACGTGCCTTCCTTGACAGGATGGCTTCGCAATGCCCATCTTTTCTCTTTACGTCTGCCGGAGAGGGAGCTTTTTTCTCCTTCGGAGCCGGGGAACATGAAAACGAGCGAGCTATTCTCAAATTGACGGATTCCTATTGAGCCGAACTGTATTCGATCGTCGATTATGCGGGGGATGCCGTTTTCACCATAAAAGGTGGTCGGGCTGGATTCTTTATGGATCAGCGAAACTGTCAGTCCGTCTGATTTAGAGCGGAGCATGGCAAGAGGCATCGGCAGGCGATCCTCGCGAAAAATGAAATAGTTATCGTTCGGGTCCGTTGCCAACACGCCTGACATTTTGGTTTGAAAATTGGTTTTATACCAGATTGCCGGAACGAAAAAGTCATTGGTGGTAATCGTTGATCGAGCGGATAATTCTATACCGAAGACCGTGTTGAAATAGAGGTCCTTTTCGTGGGGATTTATTATTTGGACGGTTCTCTGTAATTCAAACGAAGAATTTTCGGCGGGTAAATAGCGGTCGATGAATTGGAATTGGGTTCCATTTTCGCTTGTTATTGTGCCTTTGCAGAGGAGTGTGCTCGCAGAAAGCCTGTAGTCCAGGTATGCATCTTTTTTACGGATACCGTTAAGTTCGAGTGTCAGGGGGGATTGTTCATCATAAGTTCGGAAGGTTCGGTCGTGATATTCAAAAGAAATGAAATATTTTTGGCTGGCCTGGTCTTTGTGCAGGATCAATTCGGCGTCGGCGGATGTGAGAGTTATGTGCCTGGCATAGGTTTGTTCCACGTCCGCCCGAATCAAAGGGGTTAAGACCAAAACAATGTCAAGGACCAGAGCGGCCGTAATATGATATTTGTTTTGCATGTGCGAACCCTTTAAATTCATCTATCTCCCTTTATTTCTCTCCCGGGATTTCATTACTCGATAAGCTCCCGCCGTCGGTAAGGTCGCCGTATAAAAGTTTGACCGGCTGCTTTTTGAGTTCTCTAACTGTCGGCAGCAATTCAAATGATTTTATCCCTTCTGCTTCGGTAAATGTCTTTATCACTTTCTGAATCTGCTCATCGCTTCTGCCGTGCATCATTGCAAAAAGATTATAAGGCCAGCCGCCGAAAGTTTCCCTCTCGTAGCAGTGGCTGACCGCACGAAAACGCGCTAACCGCCGGCCTGCTGCCACAACGTATTCGTCCGGCGCCTCGCATACAAACAATAAATTCGCGATAAAGCCGAGTTTTCGATGGTTGACAATCCCCGCTATCCTCCGAATCACACCCTTTTCAATAAGCCCCTGAGCAATATTTATAAACTCTTCCTCGCTTAAATCCTCAACACTAAAAAAATCAAAGGGTTTTGAATTCAACGCAAATTCATTTTGCAATCCCGAAAGGACCATCATTTCTTTTTCATTCAGCTCGACAACCTTAACTTCCGCAATGTCCGCCTCTTCGTCACCGAAAAACTGCTCCTCGCCTTCCGCATCGAACCGAACATCGAGCTTAAAAACTTTCCGCACCGGCAAACTATAAAAATCAATCCCGAAACGTCCCCGAAGCCGACCCAAGACCTCTTCGATTTGTTCATCGTCCTCCCCTTGCAGTGTAAACCATAAATTATACCGGTGCCGCCTCAAATAATTATGAGAAACATTTTCCAAGGAATTGACCGCATCCGCAGCCTCCTGCAGCTTTTCTTCAGGAACCTCTGCGGTAACGAGCGTAGTTACCCTGCCGAGCGCGCCATAATTTACAATCGCACTAATCCGCCTGATAACACCCGCTTCTTTTAAGTGTTCTATATGCCGCAGAACTTCACTTTCTTCACAGCCCAGCTTTCCCGCAATCTCAGCGAATGGACGCGGGCAAATCGGTATCCCCTGCTGGAGGATGTTACACAATTTCTGTTGCAGTTTAGTCAAGCTCAACCTTTTACTTTCCTTCCCGGCTGATGTGCACAAACCGGGTCATTACCCAAATAATCGCCGACCATCGAATACGCCCTCGCCCTGCAGCCGCCGCAAACATTCATATATTCACAAATGCTGCACTTGCCCGTATAGCCCGTCCGATTGCGAATCTCATTTAAAAATTCCGATTCGAGCCAAACCTTGGCGAAATCGTAATTATTCTCAATCAGGTTCCCTGCCGAGACATCAAGAAAGCCGCAGGTCTGCACGTCTCCGCTATAGCTGATAAACCCGAAACCTTTACCGCCCATACACCCCCTCCCATAGTTAATCTTGTCGACTTTTTGTTGCAGCATAACTCTGCTGAACTGGGGCCCGCATGTAACCCTGACTTTGATTTGTGATTCCAGCTTTATTTTCATCAGCTCGCCGAGCACCATCTCATATTCGACGTCATCGAGTATCGCTTCGGAAATTCCTTTGCCCCGTCCGGTCGGGACAAGAACAAAGGGATTGAAACAAAAAGCCCCAAGTCGCCGAGCCAGTTCAGCTATCCCGACGAATTCATCGAGGTTGAGCTTGTTGATTGTAGTGTTAATCTGAAAGCGAACGCCTGCCTTGCGAGCGGCTTCAGCCGCCTTGATGACCGTATCGAAAGCGCCTTTTGTTTGTCTGAACCAGTCGTGTGTCTGAGCGGTGGCTCCGTCAAGAGAAAACGATAAGGCATGGATTCCTTCGTCTTTTAGGCGGCTTATCGTCTCGGCATTGATTTTATACCCGCACGTCGCCATCGCCGTTTCCAGCCCGAGCTCTCTGCTCCAGTGAATAATCTCGAAAATATCGTCCCGCTCCATCGGCTCACCGCCGGTGATTATTATCAGGCACTTACAAAAGTCGGCTATAGACGTAAGTATCATTTTCCACTGCTCGGTAGATAGCTCCTCAGCAACCTCAGGACCGGCGCCTGCCCGGCAGTGCTTACAATCACACGGGCATCGGCGGGTTACCTCCAGAGCCATAATCTCCGGCCTGTATTTTCCTTTTGGCATAAAGAAAAGATAATGTATTGCTCACAAAAAGTCAACGCACCCGCCAATCCACTTCATCATTCAACATTCCTTGTTCAATATTCGACATTCCCCCGTCTCTGTCTTCTGCCTTCCGGGCGGGATTGCTTTTATCGGCAGCGACCACAACATAATCAAAACTATAGAACAGGCCCTGTCGAAAAACCGGTTATGCTTTACCGCCGAGAAAATACCCAATGGAACCGACACTGAATAAATGACAGCAAACGCAATAAGGTTCAGCGTTAGTGTAATCGGCAGTCTTTGTTTTATAAGCTCTATGACAGGGCGATGATGCTTTATCGAATCCCCAAAATCGAATCGCACCACCCGCCAAAGCCATTGGAAATACTGAACGTGAACCGGCTTGTCAAGACCATACATTTCCATCCGTGCTTTGCGAATGTCCACCGCCCGCTCGGCATCCACTTGTCCCCCCGGCCCCATACTCAGGCTTACAGGCTCTCCCGGCGCAATCCTGCTGACGGTAAATATAATTATGGTTATCCCCAACAGCGTCGGTATCATAAAAAGCAAACGCCTGAAGATATAAACAGTCATCTAATCCTCTCTTCTCTCATCATTCTAAACTATGCCCAAAACCTCATCCATTAAGTAAAATATAATGGCCTTTTCATCAAGTTGCCTCTTCATCCTGAATATAGGTTTTTTCTTTATAGAAGACGGCGACCAAGACAAATAATACGGCTGTTACCACCATCATCTTCACGAAGAACAGGTAATAGCCCGCACCGGTGAGATTTCTAAGAGACTCTACACGTTCGATTAGTATGTTCAATATCGAGGTAAATAAATTGCCAACGAATATCGAAAGGAAAAATACCGCCATAATAAACGACTTCATCTTCTTTGTGGCCTGTGTGTAAGAAAATTCCAAACACGTTATCGAGACCATCACTTCCGATGCAGCCAAAATCAAATGTGCAAGAAGTAACCAGATTACATGCGGACTTTGACCGCCTGATATCCGCTGAGCAACATGGGCAGGAACCAAAAACACCGTCGAAGCCAGGAATAAACCCAGCGATATCTTCCAAAGGGCGGTCAGACGAAATACCTTATTAATCGCCGGATAAATTAAATAGCTGAAGACAGGTATCAATATCAATATCATTAACGGATTGACCGCTGCGATTTGTGATGGAAGCCACTGACGTCCGAGCCAGTTAAGATTCATATCCCGAGCCAGCAGAACCCACGCCGAATCCATCTGGTCAAATATCGCCCAAAAAGGCCATATAAATATATAGATAATAGAAAGCTTGCCCAGCGCTTTTAAGCCCTCGCCGCTGAAACACTCTTTGACAAACGACTTGCCGGCAGCGGGTAAATGGACCATCTTTTTCCTGCCAAGCCAAAAGGCCCCGGTTGCGAAAACCATTAAAAAGAATGGAACACTAAAGGCCACCTTCGGACCATATCGGTCCAATAAAGGAGGCACGACAAAAAACTGCGCAACAAACGCACCGACATTGATAGAGAAGTAAAACCAGTGATACACTCTCGATATCAAATGCTTATTGTGTTTGCCGAACTGGTCACCTACATTTGCCGAAACACAGGGCTTAATTACACCTGAACCCAACGCAATCAACACGAGTCCAATCCCCAGGCCCAGGCGGGTCTGGTCGAGCACCAGGGCCAAAACACCGATACAGTATATAATGGAAAAAATGATAATCGTTTTGAATTTATTAAGCCAGATATCCGACAGAAGCGCCCCTAAAACCGGCATCAGGTAAACCGCCGCCACAAAAGCATGAAATACTGCTTTGCTCTGTTCAGCACTCAGCGGTGACAACAAACCGGACGACCCCAACAAATATTGTGTCATAAAAATTGTTAAAATGCATCTCGTGCCGTAAAAGCAAAATCGCTCCCCGCACTCGTTACCTAAAATGTAAGGCACAGCCGCCGGCATTTTCTTCGATGCTGCTGGTGCGGTCAGATATTTGTCCTTATTCATATCTAAACATTTTCCTCCTTAATTATTCAGCTTCCTTTTTCCTTGCGCCGTTCGGTACAGCCAGTATGCAATTCCAGCGAGTAGAATCACTCCCGGCCAGGTCCCCAATGGTTTTTTCAAAACAGCCAAAATATCCGGCCGACCGGAAAGGACTATCGGTATCGCCAGCAGAATACCGATGATTGCCTCGCCCGTAATTAATCCGGATGCAAACAACAGGCCATGACGGCTTGATTGGTCCTCTATTTCTTCAGGTATTTTTCTTCTTCGGTGACAGAATTTGACAACCTGATGAATAATTCCGCCGGCTAAAATTGGAACCTCCAATTCGAGAGGCAGATAAATCCCAATCGCAACAGCCAGTACCGGCGTGCGAAAAGCACTACCCCGACGTAATAAATACTCATCCAGTATTATCACAGCGACTGCTAATCCTACACCTATCCATACAAACTCCCATGGTAAATTCCCCTCAAAGACCCCTTTGGATACGGACGCCATCAGATTCGCCTGCGGTGCTGCAAGAGGATTATCTTGGGCTGATGAATGTCCCTTAAAACCGTATGCATTCAACAGTAACATTAGTATCGGCGCCATAACCAGGGCCGCCGAGACCGTCCCGACCATCTGCATAACCTGCTGCTTCCACGGTGTTGCATGAACGATATAACCTGCCTTCAAATCCTGCATATTGTCTCCGGCTATCGCCGCCGCACAGCAGACGACGCTGCCTATAATTATCGCCGCCGCCGGCCCGTTCTCAGCACCGGCTCCCATCAAAAACAAAAGTAAAAGCGAAGAAACCAAAACCGTTGCTATCGTAACGCCTGATATCGGATTGTTTGATGAGCCGACCAGGCCTGCCATATAACCAGCCACCGCTGAGAATAAAAAGCCGGTCAAAAGCATTGTTATCGCCATAGGTAACGATACGCTGATATCCCTGACAAAAACCTGATAGACGATGAATAACGGCACAACCGATGCAATTATCAGGATTAGAATCCATTTCATCGGCATATCTTTTTCAGTTCTCGCGATTTCTGTCGTTTGCCCCGTGGCACTTCGATAGGCCCTCAGGCCGCTTCTGATTCCGCTGAAGAGCGACGTCCTGAGTTTAACAATAGTCCATAAACCACCGATGAGCATCCCACCTACACCGATATATCGGGTCTTGGCAGACCAAAGCTGATGTGCCCACTCCACTGCCGGTATCGGCTCGCCGTTAACAATCGGGCATTCCTCAAATGCAGCACAAATCGGTATCGCAACCAACCAGTTGAGAGCCCCGCCGATGAAAATCAGCACCGCTATATTCAATCCAACAATATATCCAACTGACAGCAGCGCCGGGCTTAAATTCGAGCCGAAATATGCTATACTCCCCTTCACTTTGCCGGCGGCTTCTATAACCTCGGCCCAGATTCGCAGTCCGGAAGCGCTGAATTTAAACAGCCCACCGGCAACTGCCGCCTGGGCAATGTATTTTATGCCTTCGCCTCCACGCTCGCCTGATTTCAAAACCTCTGCTGTTGCGATGCCTTCCGGGAATTTCAGTTTCGCTTCAACAATCAGTGCCCGTCTGAGCGGTATTGTAAAGAGCACTCCCAAAAGCCCACCGAAACCGGCTATTACCGTTACCCATACATAATTAAAATCCGTCCAGAAATTAAGAATCACAAGTCCCGGTAGGGTAAATATCACTCCTGCCGCCAGTGACTCACCTGCTGAGGCAGCAGTCTGGACAATGTTATTCTCCAGAATATTGCTTCGTCGAAAAAGCCGCAGCACTCCCATCGAGACCACCGCCGCCGGTATCGAAGCCGATACCGTCATACCCGCAAACAAGCCAAGATATGCGTTCGCCGCTGCAAGGACAACGGAAAGAATAACCCCCAGAAGAACCGCCTTAACTGTTATCTCCGCCAACGACCTATTTTCTGAATTCATCCTTGAATCTTGCCTCCGGATATCTGACCTTACTTAAAATTCCGTTTATTTGACAAACTGCTTCACAAAATATTCCGGGGTTAAGGGCTCACCTGTCGCCCGCTCAATCATTTCGTTCCAGTGATAAACCGAACCCGGCTCAAAAACTTTTGCACGTAGAAAATCACCAACTGCCGGCTCACCAACATAATCTACGCCTCTTTGAGATTCAAGCTTTAGAATATTTTGCACAATGTAATGGTGCAGTTGAGACGCCAAAAGCTCACCCAGGACATAATTGTGATAATAACAGGGCGCAATTGTAAAATGAATCTTGGCGGCCCAGTCCGGCTCATATCGACCCTCCGGCCTGTTTACCAACTGATACATCTCAACCAATCTCCACCACAGCTCATTCAAATCCTGGTCTGGATTGGCGTAAAGATGCTTTTCAAAATTGTACATAACCATTGCCCAGCGCACAAAGATAAGCTGCTTAAGCTGTGCGTACTTGTCACTGACTGTTTCGATATCAGCCTTCTGTTCGTCCGTCAATTCAAGCATTTGCTTCATCCAGGCAGCATTTCGGCTCAATCGACCGAAAAGCATCGCAATCGCTTCAGTTGTGAAAATGTGGGCCGGCTCCCGAAGCAAATACGGAACGTCAAAGTCTTGATACCTGTCATAAACAGCATGCCCCAGTTCGTGCAGTGTCACCTCCATCCAGTATTCGTTATTTTTAATATTACACAGAATGCGCACGTCACCTTCATTGTCTATATCCGTACAAAAAGCGTGGGGGTTCTTTCCCTTGCGCTCATAAAGGTCACTGTTGGCAAGTATAGATTCCACAGACAGGCCGATACCTGTATAAAATCCTACCGCTAAATCCTTAACATCCCTGTTTTTATAATAAACATCCAAATCAATATCATATACGAGAGGGGATTCCTGGAAAAACGGGTCATGATAATGCCAAGGCATCAGTTCATCTGCATCAACACCATACATATCCGCCAGAATGCTGTCCAGCTCGGCTTTTACTCTGGCAAATGGCTCGTTTGTCAGTTCATAAAGTTCATCAAAAATACGATCCAGCTCTTTGACATCCTGCTCTGCAAGGGTAAGAGAAAGAGTATGGTAATTGACAAAGCCGACCTTACGTGCTGCTTCGTTTCGCAGCTTTACTAATTTAATCAGGTCTCCAGCTACAACTGGCCCGACCTGTTTACTCGCAAGCCAGGCATTTTCACGCTGCTCCGAATGCGTTTCGGTTTTCAAAATCTCCTTGATTTCATTTGTGGTTACCTGCTTGCCATCAATGGTGCCGCGGAATGTGCTGAAATTCTTTTCTATCTCGGTGCTCAAATCAATCATCTTCTTAAGAAGCTCCGTCCCAATCTGGTTCTTAAGGTAGGCGTTGTACAAGCCGTCTAACTGCCGCACCAGTTTTGCATCTTTGACTTTACCCGAATCCTTTATGTTCTTAAGAAAAGCAAACTCCTCAGAATTCGTATATATCTGACGGAGTTCATATTCCAATTTGCTCACCCTGTCATAATCCTCATCTTCGCCGGTATTTGCCGCCTTCCAGTAAGCGAGAGCCGTCTCTTTTGACAATGGTTTGATTTTTTCCAAATGCGCTTTTATAAATTCCTCGAGTTGTTGGGCTTTGTCGTTGGGCTCGGAGCCGCAACCTCCCAGGACAGCGCTCATTACAAAAATCAAAACTGCAATTAATGAATTTTTCATGACATCTTACCTTTTAATTAGACTTTTTTATTCGCATTCACATTTACCGGCCTTGTACATTTTTTACAGCTTGGAAATTTTTCTGCACGCCCAACAGATGATCAAGCCGTTTATACAAACGATTCGACTGCACCACAGCAAGAATCTGGAGCGCTATTATTACAGCCAAAAGCAAGAAAATAAAGAACTTAAATGCTCCCGAACGATTATTCACAATATAGGCTCCAAATAAGCTTTTGGCTTATAACTTTTCAGGTTTAAGTTTTTATTTATATCTTTGTCTTTCTTTGGGCACATACCATAGGCAGTATTTGAATCCCAACTCATAGATATTAACATTTTTGAAGCGTTTATCAACACATCGAAAACTCGGCCTGGAAAATAAAAAAGTATATGGCTGCTCGTGGTGAAGTAATCTGTGGAACTTCTGACAAAGCTCGTCCCTTTGGCGTTTATCCAGGGTTCGTCTGATTTCATCAAGCAGAAAATCCGCCTGCTCGTTGGCGAAGCTTACATAATTGGAGCCGCCTTTGACGGTTTGTGAAGAATGAAACAGAGGGTAATAATCCTGCTGTATGTCGCCGCTGAAGCCCATAATCACGGCCTCGAAGTCCCTTTTTGTTAGCCGATTGAAAACCAAAGACCACTCCATCGGCTCAGGAACGACTTCGATTCCCACCTTCGCCGCCTTGTCTTTGAAAACCTTTGCAATTTGTTGATAAAGAACGGAATCACCGGCATACATAAACTTAAACCGAAAAGGTATCCCATTTTTATCACGCATACCATCACTATCTCTGTCAGGCCATCCGGCCTCGTCGAGTAAGGCCGCCGCTTTGACCAAATCATACGGCCACGGCTCAATATCCGGGGCGTTTTGGCTGCCCTGGAAATAAAACGGGCCGGTTATCACGCGACCGTAACCTTTCAAAAGTTCAGATACTATCTGCTCACGGTTGATAATATGAGTCATCGCCAGACGTACCCTCCTGTCTGAGAAAAACCATGTATTTTCATTCCAGCCGATAAAATAAAATGGCGCACCCGCATTCCAGTAACTAAGACAGAGTATATGCCTGCGGAACTGCTCATCTTTAAGAAGCTCTGCAAACTGGTCGCCCTCCGGAATAATAATATCGACCTGTCCGGAACGAAGCGCCTGAACAGCGGAGATGGGATTGGTAATAAATCTGTAGACGACCTTTTTTAGCTTCGGCTTGTCGCCCCAATAATTTTTGTTCCGTCGTAATACTATTTTCTCTTCGAGGTCCCAACTCTCAAATACAAACGGGCCGCTGCTAACCGGCTCAGATATCCGCCTGTTAAACTCCTGCGCATTGCTGAACTCATAGATATGTTTTGGAAGTATCCCGAAATTCCAGAATGACAAGTTTTCAAGCGCCTTAAAATACCGCTTTTTCATAATGAATTTGACAACCCGGTCGTCAACTTTGATGATTTTATCGACATCGACGAACAGGTTCGCAATATTTACGGCGCCGATTTTCGGATTCACGGCCGTCTCGTATGTAAAGACAACATCATCACTCGTAACAGGGACACCATCTGAGAAGCAAATTTTCTCTCTAAGCCGAAAGGTTATCTGCAGACCGTTATCTGAAACCTCAAAACTTTCCGCAAGATGCGGCTCCATCGTTAAATCATTAAAGTCATAAACCAAAAGCGGCTCAAAAATATACGGCACTGTTATCCATCACGAATATACATCGTTATTCGCCGAATATGGATTCAAAGTTTTCGGCTCAACGCGAAAACCCCAGACGAGCCAGTCGCCTTCATCATTGTGTTTGTTTTCATTAATATCGCCTCTTAAACGTTCTTCTTTGCCTTCAGGTGCCCTGTGCCGCCGGTGCACTTTCATACACATCTATAAGACGATTGACAGATACATAAAGCCGGTCTGAAAGAAGCATTGAATGAATCTGAAGGAGGATAATGATTGACAATAACAAAAAGAGGGAAAGCGAAAAAGCACCTCCGTGTTTACTCATATACGCACCCTGCAATGCCTGGAAAAGTTAAAATTAAGGAAGTCAACCCGTACTTATTTTTCAGTGTTGAATTCCACAATTTTTATTTTTGAATTATTCTGGCATTGCCTGAAAATCGGGAACTATCCTTCAGTTCCCTGCTTTGCGGGCGGGTCAGGTAATTCCGGCGGGGCAATTCGTTCGCTGCCGTCCTCGGTATTACCGTAATTGAAATCCAGCTTCGAAGGCAACAGTCCCGGCCTGGTCTGGTCTCCAAGCAATCTGCTGTGTTCCTGCAGAAGTGCCGTATAATCTTCTCCTTCCAGCGTTCTTCTAATTATAACCTGCCTTGTGCCTAAAATGTCGCTTACACAAGACCTTTCCACTTCGAGCAACACCGATGCCAAACGCTGCTTCTGCAAATCCATCAGAGAATCAGTAATACTGCCCTTAACATACCTTTGAATAATGTAGGAAAGCAAATGGGCAAAACGCCGTCCGAAAACTCTTTTGCCCTGTTCATCAGCCGAAGAAATCTCGTTGGACAGTGCCTTTAGAACATCCGCATCCAGAAGCTCATAATTCACCTGCCAGTTCGCATATCTGCTTATGCGAACATCCGCTATCTGTAAAATCAAATCCCTGCCATCTTCAATGTTAATCCTGCTTGCGAATCTGAGAATCAAAGCTGTTACCTCAGGACCTGCCTCGGTAAGAATCGCTTTAAGGCGCTCGCAAATTTCCCTGCCTAAAATCAGGTATTCCGGGTTCGTTGAATTTAACTGTTCTATGATTGCTTGATTGCTGAGGCAGTGTACGGCCCAGTACTGAATCACCGTTTTCTCGCTGTCGAGATACCGCGGAGCAAATTCGGTCAACCTCACATCTTCAAGACTGTCCACTATGATTAAGAGATTAAGAATCACCCTGTATTTGCGCTTTTCAGACTCAAATTCATCGGCCTCATCGAAGGCCTGGGAAAGATACCTATATACCGATTCCGAAAACTGTGTGGCATACTGAGTCTCGGCGCTAGGCCTGTTTGAGCTGCTGTTAGAAAGGATAGTAAACCTCAGCTTTGAGACAGAAGCAAAATCCACGGTATCAACCAAATCATCTATAGTTTCGGCAGCAAAATTGTCAATAATCTCAAAATCTTCGGGTCCAAGAACCTCTTTGTTGCGTACCAAGCTGATTTGAGAAGTGTCAACAGCTCCAGCCGCAACTGAAGTTATTGATAAGACCAAAAATACGCCAATAACAGCCAAAAACGCATATTTTAGCTTCATTACTATATACACCTAATAGACAAACAGATTAGACCTTCGTGTTATGCTTAATTTCTTTATAATAATATTAAAAAAGCCATTTGTCAAGCTATTTCGTCCTTTCGATTTGAAATGGGGTGCATTTCACGCTTGTAGGTGGATTTTTCAGGCAGAGAATTATTTGGCTAAAGAGACGGTCTAACGTTGTCATTTCCACTAAAGTTCCTTGTTGAAGTAACAAAGCGGAGAAATCCGCATATGACTGAACAAAGTCAGCACGTCTTTCGCAACTTCGCAAGCCCATAAAGTGCCTGGTTGAAAATCCCACCTTCAGCTCATTGACCGCTTCGACTACCTTGCGGCAACGCTCACCTCGTCGATATAAACATCATCGCCGCTGCCGCTGGCATCACACCTGAATCTCAACTGAGTATTGCTCGTCAGGGTATAGCCGTCTATGGTAACAGAATCCGGATAGAAGCTGTCATTGACAAATTCATCACTCCAGTTCCATTCCTCTACCGTATCGAAAATCGAACCGTCGTTATTCCAATTGCCCCAGCCGGACTCAAACTCGTCATAGGTAAGCTCCGTTCAGCAGGGTATCGTTAGTCCCCCGGCGACGGTGAGTTGCTCTCCCAGTTGGCTACATCATTACCGTAACTGTTAATATCAATACGATTCAATGATTTACCGTCACCATCCGGCTCTAAAGGCCAGGGTAACTCATCGTCGTATTCGATATTATTATACTTTATTTAAGGCCTTAAGTCAACATTTTTTTCGCTGGTTCCTGTGATGTTTCGACTCAAAACTCGCTTTGCTGCGAGTAATGTTTGTAAAGAAAATAAACCGTATTAAAACATTTGTCTGTTACTGAGAGTCCCGGCCCCGTGTTTCTTCGGTTTGAGAATATTTTTTCTCGTATATGTTCTTCCGCATGATAATCTGTATAATTGTTTTCAGTATTATTTGAACATCCTTTCCGAAGGAGGATGTCTCAACATATCGGACATCCAGCTCTATTTTCTCTTCTCTTGTAAGTTCGCCTCTGCCTGAAATTTGGGCCAGGCCGGTTAAACCCGGTTTTACCAGCAATCGTGTCTTTTGCCTATTGTTCCATTCTTTAATCTGTGAAATATAAAGCGGACGAGGCCCGACAATACTCATATCACCCTTCAGAACGTTACACAATTGCGGAAGTTCATCAAGCGAGTATTCCCGCAGGAACTTCCCTATTTTCGTAAGGCGTGGGTCATCCCCGGACTTCGGACTCGGCCCAAATGGTGTGGTATGGAGCTTCATCGTTCGGAATTTATAAAACATAAATGGTTCGCCGTTTTTGCCGGCCCTTTCCTGCTTGAAAATGACCGGCCCTTTGCCGCTTAGTCTTATCACCGCAGCGATGATGATAAAGACCGGAAGCAGAATTACCAGAACGGCCAAAGAAAGCAGCACATCGAAAATTCTCTTAGTTATATTTTTCAATTTTTACTACCGTAAAACTAAACCTGACCTTCCCTCTTTCCAGCAACATTAAAGTATCCCACCGCTTCGGCACGCGATCAAAACATTTTTGTTCGCCAGTGATTTCAAATTCCATTTTTAAGGATGTTTTTCTGTCAATCACTTGTTTCCTATAGCAAAATTCACCAGTCGATACTATTCATAAATTCCAAACCAGGCATCAATATAGTTTATTCTTAAGTTATTATAAGCACTTTTCATTGTTACGGCAAAGGATTATTCAATGTCTTACAAATTCAAATCAGCAATGCTGAGAAAACAAAAGAATTCTACTAATCCGCTGCTTTTTGATATTTGGGCTTGTAATTTCAGCGAAAAAGGACAAGGGGCGCTCAGGAATAATCTTCCCTCTGCGGGAATTTTGTTGAAAATTTCCTATTATTATTGAAAAATGGTGGTCAGGCAAAATATGAAATGCTATTGACAAAGGACTAACGGCTAAAAAAATGATTTTTACACTGCATAGATATATTTTTCGTGAGCTTTTTAAGGTTTTTCTCCTGTCGGCGGTGGCCTTGACACTGATACTGACTCTGGGAAGCATCCTCAGGCCGATACAGGAATACGGTGTCGGCCCTCGCCAGGTCGTACACCTTATGGGTTATTTTCTTCCCATTTTCCTGACCTTTGTATTGCCAATGGCGGCACTGTTTGCAGGCACACTCGTTTACGGGCGATTTGCCGGCGATAATGAGCTTGACGCATGCAGAGCAGGGGGGGTAGGTATGCTTACTCTCATTTACCCCGGTCTGGCCCTGGCGGTTATGGTTGCGATTGCGAATCTGATGTTAAGTTTTCACGTTATGCCGGCTTTTGTACGCCGCGCCGAAAGAGCTCTTAAAGCCGACGCCAAGCAGATTATTTTCAGAAATATACAGCGAAGAGGATATTACGAACTGAAGGATGGCGGCTACCTGATTTACGCCGACCACGCCGACCCTCAAGAAAACATCCTTTCAGGAGTTATCGTTACTCAGCTCGACGAAAGCCGGATTCGAGAGATTACTGTCGCAGAAAACGCCAAAGTAAATTTTGACCCGCACAAAAATTTTAATCAGGTCAGGATAACCGCTTATAACACCTATCAAATGTCTCCCGACGAACAGGGCGGATTTTCCGCAGAATGGATACCCGTAACAGCTCCGTTCCCTTCGCTGCTGGGTGATGAAATCAAGTTCAAAAAACTTGACGAAATGAAAAAGATTCGCCTTGATTTGACGGAGTTCTATCCCATTAACAAAAAGGCAGGCGATGTCTACGCTCAATTCACCACAGAGTTATTGGCTCAGAATATTGAGGAAGAGATTTCCTCTGAACCAGGCAGCTTTTATAAGCTGCTCGGTGAACCTAATTCGGTTGAGTTTACCGCCGGAAGCTGTTCTGTGCTGCAGGAAGAGAAAGTCTTGCTCTCCGGCGGAGTTTTTGCCGCCGAATTCGACACCGACACGGGACAAACTTTACGCACCCTTACCGCTGAAAAGGCCTTTTTGCACATTGAGGGTGACAAATTCGCCCCTACATTAACTCTCGATATATATCACCCCACCTGGAGACATCCGGACGGGACGGATGGCCTGGCTCAACGTCATATTATTCGTGGACTTCTGCTACCAAATTCCATAACGAATATGTCTGAAACCAATGATGTGCTCGAAACAATAAAGCCGGAAGCAGTTTCTGCTGCACTGCATAACAACCCAGGCTTACGGCTAAGCAACCTTCAAAAGGAGCTGGCGAGAGAAATTTCTAAAACCCTGACGGAAATTAAGGCAGAGATGCATTCACGGCTGGTATTCGGAATTGGCTGTGTCCCGATGATAATAATCGGCATCGGACTGGGGATTATCTTGAAAGGCGGACATCCTCTCGCCGCTTTTGGAGTAAGCTGTATCCCTGCTGCGGTGCTTATTGTCGGTATTTTGACAGGTAGGAACCTTACGAAGAATCCTGCTGCGCCGGCTGATTCAGGCGTTATTATGATGTGGGCTGCCCTGGCCTTTTTGGGCTTGCTGGCAATAACGATACATCGAAGATTGCTGAAAACCTGATACAAAGCGGCTTAATTCCCGCAAGTAATAAAAATATGAGTAACGATTTATGAAAATATTAGACAAATATATCGTAAAGAACTTTTTAATCGGCTATGTTATTGCTTCTTGTGTGCTGATAGGTCTGCGCATCCTGATTGAATTGTTTGTAAATCTGGATGAGTTTACAGAGCAAGCGGAAGTCCTTGGGACTCTTGCCATTATAAAAAACATCCTTGTTTTTTACGGATTGCGAAGCACCCTTTATTTCCGCGATTTTGCAGGCGTTATAACAGTCGTTGCGGCTGCGTTTTCATTAGGCAAAATGGTCCGCTCAGGTGAATTAATTGCCGTAACCGCATCCGGTGTCAGTCTAAAACGAGTAATAGGACCAATAATTATTCTTGCACTCATCCTGACGGGATTATTTGTGGTTGACCAGGAATTCATAATACCGCCGCTCAGCGGGCAGCTTGTGCGCAGCGAAGAGGATATTCCGGGAGAGGAATCCTATGATGTCCACTTTATTCTGGATAATAACGGTTCGCTGTTTTTGTCTCAGAAATTCGACGTTAAGACATCCACTCTTCATAAGCCCAATATAATTCTTCGCCAGCAAACAGAAATGGCGGGTATTTGGAAACCCGTCGGCTGGATTTTTGCCGAAAAGGCCGTTTATAATGAAGAAACCAACAAATGGGACTTCATCAACGGCCGTATTATTGAAAGCAGCTCGAGAAAAGGTCCCCAGCCGATAGCTTCATATTCCAGTGACATTACTCCCGCCGATATCCCCATAAGGCATAAATCAAAATATAAAACCCTGCTTAGCTCCGGACAGCTGACCGAACTTGCCCGCGCCGCTCGGAGAACGAATATTAAAGACCTTCCCCTGCTTTACAGCCAGAAACATTTTCGTATTACCGACCCTGTCATCAATTTTATTATGCTTATGGTATCTCTGCCGATTCTGGTCTGCCGGGACCCAAAGGCGATGAAGTCTTCAATTGCCGTCAGCTTCGGTCTGACCATGGCCTGCTTCATCACGAATTTTGTCTGTAAATTGCTTGCCACAGAAATCGTCTTTGACACTGTAAGGCCGGAGCTATGGGCATGGATACCCGTCTTCATCTTCCTGCCGATAGCTTTTATAGAATTCGATTCGATGAAAACGTAAAACCAGAATGAGTTATACCAATCCTGTAAATTAAACGCTTTCCACTGCTGAGGGTCTGTAAATAAAACTTCAGTTTCCTGCTTCCCCTCACTCGTGGTTCTGTTTGTTGCAAAAATAATCGTCAAGCCGATCGATGTCAGCTCTGCCGGTCGGCGTTAATATAATTGACGTATCTTACTTTTTTGCAGTTAAGGCATATTACGGTATCAAGACATAGATACCGCCTAGTCGGGTGTCAAACTCAAAGACCGCTGGTGCGATAGTTCTGGTCTTTAAAACAGAACTTCCATCAGTTTTTACCATCAAAGAAACTGCTGAGCGGATTCTACAGGTATTACCCAGTATAGATTTAATCTTAGCTTGACTCAGTTTGCCATTTTTCCAGGCAATATCAATCTCGAAACCGCCGCGGGCACGAAGTCCTTTGACATGACCATTGGGCCAGGCCTTTGGTAAAGCGGGCAGCAATTTAATCTCACCGTTGTGGCTTTGCAAAAGCAATTCAGCAACAGCAGCCGTGATGGAGAAATTACCGTCTACCTGCTGGTTGCCATTATTGACTGCGTATAATTGCTCGCCCTTAGCGCTTTCCAGAATGCTTTGAAGTAAATCATAGGCCCTTTCGCTATTACCAAGGCGTGCCCAACAAGATGCATACCATGCTTTTACGCCTGCCCAGCCGGAACCCCCGCCGCCGGAGACTCTGCGGTCGAGCGCTACCTGGCAAGCTTTGGCCAGCTTGGGAGTTTGCTGAGGAGTAATTTGGTCACCGGGAAATAGAGCGTAAAGATGAGAAATATGCCTGTGATTGACTTCACCTTCTTCGTAATCTTCAAGCCATTCCTGCAGTTGGCCGTGTTTACCGATTAATAACGGTGGGATATTATCCAGGACATACTGCCATTCGGCTCGTTTATCGGCGTCGAGATTGAGAACCTTGCTGGCTTCAATGAGGTTGGTAAAGACTTCATAAATTAACTCGAAATCCATAGTTGCGCCAATACAAAGTGATACCGGCTCGACACCGCCTACAAAGTAATTCTCCGGCGATTGTGAGGGTACCGTGACAAGTTTGCCGTAATGAGGACTGTCCGGCCTGGGGTCTTTGACGAGGTAGTCCTGGTAGAAAAGTGCGATTTCCTTGTACACCGGATATACCCGCTCACGCAGAAATTCCTTATCATGAGTATATTCCCAGTGCCACCACAAGTGCTGGGCCAGCCAGCCAGCGCCGCCGGTCCACTCACTCCAGAGGCCTTCTGTCTTAAGGCATTTAGCTGCTGCGTCGTTTGTCAGAGGGATATAAATGCCGCGGCAGCCATAGAGATTTCTGGCGGCGATGCGGGCAGCGGGAAGGCAGCTTTGGATATAATCGAACAACGGTTCTGCACATTCGAAAAGATTGGTAATCTGGGCGGGCCAGTAGTTCATCTGGATATTGCAGTCATGGTGTAAATCTGACCTCCACGGCGGTCTTAGTTTTTCGTTCCATATTCCCTGCAGATTGGCGGGCCCCCCGCCAGGTGCCGAACCGCTTATTAAAAGATAACGACCATATTGGAAAAGCAGGTTCATCAGGTCGGGGTCCGGCTGACCTGCCTGTAAATTCGCAAATCGCTTATCGGTAGGGACATTAATTTTACGATCTTGAGCCAAAGAAAGCTCAACGCGATTGAACATTTCCTGATGTTCTGTCTTGTGAGGACGAAGCAGGGAATCAAAATTGGCTTTCTCCCTTACCTTCTCCAACTGTGATAAGCAGTAGATTTTAGAGTCGAGTGTTTCTTTATCCGTGGCAACACACAGCAGTATGAGTACTTCGTCGGCTTTTTCGACGGTAAGCTGAGCACTATTTTTAATCACAGAAAGCAGCTTGCCGCCATCTGTATATACTGACGCAATAGTTGCAAAGCGAACGTTTTCGATAAACTCACCAACAAAGCCGATTTGATTACCATCAGACCAGGGCTTAATCGTGCATTCTGGGTCGTCAATTCGAGAAAGCTCAATTGAGCCGCTTATCGCCCCCGGCTTGTCGGCAGACAGACGAACCACAAGCACGCCGTCGGTCCTCGAAACGAATGCTTCACGCACATGGTTGACGCCATTGTGCCGAAAGCTAATCTTGGCAACGCCGGTGGAGAGGTCCAACTCGCGGCGATAATTACTGACGCGCCCATAGTCCGGCGGGGTTATAAAAAGATCGCCTGCCGGCTGGAAGGGATCGGGACCGGTATCTTTTTGGCGGCCAAGCAGCTCGTTTGCTGCGTTGCTCGCTTCGATGATTTTATCTTCGAAAAACATCTTGCGGATTGCCGGCAATTGATGAGCGACCTTTGCGTTCTTAGCATCCTTAAGTCTGTTTTCTCGCCACAGCCGGCAATGATTAAGGGAGATACGCTCTCGAGGCAAAGTGCCCAATACCATCGCCCCGATATGGCCATTACCAATGGGGAGACCCTCGTCCCATTTGGTCGCCGGCTGCTTATACCATACTTTTGAATTGGAACTTGATTCTTTGTCAGCTCTTTTCCAAGTTCTGACATATTCGATACTGTATGTGGAGGGTAAGTCTTCCGCCAAAGGATGGCCAAACCATAATGGATAAGTCTCGCTGTCAAACACCATGCTTTGGTCATCATGCCAATGTGTGTTTTTGATCCATCTGACCAGCACGCCGTCAAAGTAATATTTGAGCATGTCTTCATCCCACTCCAGGGCATAGACGTGATAATCATCTGCCAGGCTCTCCGGCGCCTCCCATATAGCAGGCACACACCAGGGATTGCCCTCGACTCGGGACCGATGGACCATGGCATCCATATGATAATCCCTCTCGTAACCAGGCGCACCGGCACCTATTTCAAATACATCGATTTCTGTTCCTCCGCCGATGAACCAGAAATTGCTTGAGCCGTAAGAACGCATTGCCTTGCATTTAATCTCAAAGTATCCGTATTTTACCTCGGTTGTACTCTCCACTATAGCGGAAGTATAGGTATGATAACCTTTTTCCTTCGCCGACTCCGGGGGCTCCTCCATTCGCATCGTCAGGTGCATTTTGCCGTCACTGACCGTGACGTTTTTCGTAGAAAAATACGCAGGTCTTCTGCCAAGCCAGCCGCGCATATACGGATTCCATTCGGTCGAGTTGAGCTTATCACCTTCGAACTCGTCCCACATCGGTTCGTACCTGAGCCAGTCTGCCTTATTTTGCTGGTCTGATAAGGGCAGTGAGTCTGTGATTCGCTCGGGCTTTGGACCGATATCGCCTTCTCTTGTCCAGTTTTCTGGTTCAGTTCTTGGAGTTGATTTCCATGCCCTAACATATTCTATATTGTAAGTCGAGGGCAGGTCCTCATCTTTCGGCAGGCCAAACCATTCCGGCATCGTCTCGCTGTCGAAATTCAGAGTAAGCGGCTGATGCCAGTGTGTATTTTCCAGCCATCTGATAGGCACGCCGTCAAAATAATATCTGATTCTTTTTTCATCCCACTCCAGGCCATAAACATGATAATCATCCGCCAAGTCTTCTGGGGCCGACCATTCTGCGTGTTCCGCCCAGGGCTTTCCTGCATCTATGGTTTCGTTGGGGGCTCTGAAAACGTGTGCATCCATGTTGTATTTCTTTTCGTAGCCTGGGACTCCGCCGCCGATTTCGAAAACATCTATTTCAGTCCATATGTCAGGGGTCTGATCATAGAACCAGAAGGAGCTGGAACCCGCCGAACGCATCGGCTTGCATTTAACTTCGAAATAGCCGTACTTTACTGTTGCTTTACTTCTCACCGCAGCGCAGGTATATGTATGAAATCCCTCGTCTTTGGGCATCTCGGGGACTTCTTCTTTTTTCATCGTCAGATGCAGTTTACCGTCACTAACACCAACGTTGCCGGGATAGAAAAAACCGGGCCTTCTTCCTTTCCAGGTTGGATTATTGGGGTACCATTTATCGGTATCGAGCTGCTCGTCCTCGAACTCATCGGTCATCGGCTCGAACGGCACCCAGTTCTGCCAATCTTCCTGGTCAGATAACGGCAGGGTGTCTGTGTGCTTTGTGGGCTTTTCACCGGGGTCGAAACCACCTGCTTTTGTCCATTGGGCACGAGGTTTATTTTCTGCAAAAGTTAAGCAAGCTGCACACAAAATACAGAGCGATACACATAAGCCATATTTGATGAAGGTTTGCTTTCTCATTTTACTATTCTCCCAAATAAAGAATGAAACGTTCGATTTTCGGTTACCATATCACAAAATACTATGCAGGTGAATATTTTACTGCATACTTTACTCAATGTTATATTCGCGGCCTGCATCTGATTGATTTTTCCGGCGTTGAAAGACAGTTCAGACAAATTATACTGCCGTAATCCAACCCGTATTCAATCGTAGTTAGCCGCTGAGTGTGGCGATAATCTTAACCTCAGATACACCCTCAGAATCGTCAAGATTTTCTGCCGTCACCTTGATAAATCGCACCTTGGTGTCTAACTGGAATGTCTTTCTTGCCAATCGGTCCGGCTGCAAAATGTTATCCAGAGTGTATAAATCGGCCGTGTCGTATTTAAGCCCGTCATAACTTGCTCGGACGTGGACTCGAATCGGCTTTCGGGCATCTTTGCTGTATTTGCACTCGGCAGTTAATGATAAACCAGTTATATTACTTAAGGCAATCGGCGGAGAATCATCCATTTTTGTAGTTTCCCCGGCTGCAAGGCCCTCGATGTACAAAGCCGGCATATCAATACTAAACGGCCTTTGCGTCGCCAGCACCTGCACACCTAAATGCTCTACATCCATAGGATTTCTTTCCGGATGTGTTTCGGGCCGCAGAGTGTGATAAAGGTAAATAAAGGGCATCTCGATGATGGCGTGCACCTCTGCGAAGGCGGCGGCATTGGGATTTGCGTGACGAGTCGCTACCGGATTTTTACCATACCTGGTCCATTCGAAACCGTCGAAGCTGTAAGCGTAGCCGATGCTTTCGAGCCGGGGGCCGTGTATTCTTGTTCCACCGTAAAACATATGGAACATACCGTTGTGGTACAGTACCTCGGCTTCGGAAATTCCGCCGTCGTCCCAGTTACCGGGGCTGCCTTTTGCCAAAACAGGATTCCCCGTATATTTGACGTAAGGTCCTTCTGGCTTGTCCGCCACAGCCACTATAATTGGGCCGTAATCACTTTTATAGCCGGGGTATGTGCTCGAATGTGCGCTATAGATATAATATTTTCCATTGGTCTTTACGACGCCACCGACATAGCCAACATCTTTTAGAACGGGATTGCCTTCATATTTCTTCCAGGGTCCCAGGGGTGTCGGGGCGGTAGCCAGCCCCACAGCTTTGTATACAAATGCCGGCTTATCATCCAAGCCCCAATACCACATAAGATATTTTTTATCACCTTCCTTCAGGACCATAGGGCAGGCAACACTACCGTCCTCCCAACTCTCTTTAGCTCCGACTGTCAGGATTGGGTTATTTCCGTGCTTTGTAAATGGTCCCAGAGGATTAACGGCGGTAGCTACGCCTATTTGATACTGATACTTAAAATCACTCCAGGTATTCATTGAATGATAATATAAGTAGTAAGTTCCTAAATCCTCAAAGGCATCGCCTGTCTCGGTATTCTCGTCGTCCCAGGCTCCTTGAGGTCCAGTTCTTATAATGGGATTGGGTCCGGGAATCTGGATGAAATTACCAAGCTCTATTGCCTTCTGCCGTATGGATGGGTCCGCAAACCTGTCTTCAGCATAAATTGGACTCGTGACTAATAGAGCCAATAAGGCAACAGAAAGTGCCGACAGTATGAAATATTTTTTATAGTTCATCTTTTCCTTCGATAGACATTGATTGCTCATTCATATCGGCCAAAATATTTACTGTTCAACCGCCCAAAGTCGCAACAATTTTTACGTCAGAGACACTTTCTTTTTTGTCGAGGTTTTCCACCATTACCTTGATAAAGCGGTAATCAGGTTCCAGTCGAATAGTTTTCCTTGCGGTCTTACCTGATAATAGAGGCACTTCAAGGGTATATAAATCGAAAGTGTCATATTTTACGCCGTCGTAACTTGACCTGATATGGACTATTATTGGTTTTGCAGCATTTTTACTGTAAGCACACTCGGCGGTTAAGGACAGCCGTGAAACATTGCTCAAGCACACCGGCGGGCAATCATCCAACAAACTCGTTTTACCGGCACCAAGAGATTCGAGGTTCAGCACCGGCATATCAAGACTGAAGGGTCTCTGTGTCGCCAGTACCTGAACACCAATGTCTTCGGCGTCGGGGACTATCCGCTTGAAACCGCCTATTTCCCAGGATTCTTTGTAACGGTGTGTATGATACAGATATATAAACGGAGCATCCCAGATAGCATGTATCTCAGCAAAGGCGGATGCATTTGGATTCGCATCGCGCGGGGCCACGGGATTCAGGCCATACTTTATCCAGTTGAAACCGTCAAAGCTGTATGCGTAACCGATACTTTCGCGCGTTGCAATCCTCGGCTTATACAGCTTTGCCCCACCGTAAAACATATGGAATATACCGCTGTGATACAGGACTTCGGCCTCCGAGAACCCGCCGTCATCCCATTCTCCTTTGTTGCCCGGCAACATGACCGGATTTCCTTCATATTTTTTCCAGGGACCTTCCGGTGAGTCTGCAACTGCCATCGACATCGGGCTGTAATCCTGGCCAATCGAGTGGAGTGGACTGGCCGAGTAGAGATAAAACTTGCCGTCAACCTGAACCACGCCGCCGACAAAACCAAAATCACCTTCTACAACAGGGTTTCCTTCATATCTCTTCCACGGTCCCAAAGGATTCGAAGCAGTGGCCAGACCAACGCCCCAAGGTTTGTGCTCCGGGGATGAACCTACTGCGGAATACCACATGTAGTATTTGTCATACTCCCAGCCATCCCAACCTCCCTCGCCGGGTTTCAGTTTAGGATTTTCGGGAATTTTCATAACCATTGCACAGGCCACATACCGGTCATCCCAAGTTCCCTTTGAGCCGAGCTCTAAAACAGGATTGCCCTCATATTTCTTAAAGGGTCCTAATGGGTGCTTTGAAATAGCAACGCCAAGACGGAATCCCGCTTCTTTGCTCGTGGCGTGATAATAAAGGTAATAGGTGTCGAAGTCCTTAAAGGCATCGGCCGTCTCAATACAGTCATCCTCCCAGGAGCCTTTTTGTCCTGTTATCAGAATGGGGTTGGGTCCGGGAATGTGGATAAACTGACCATCTTCCAGAAGGTCGTTACGCAATGGCTGAGGTGATGAAGTAGCTTTAGCCAAACCCAATTGCGACGTACACAAACAATACAACACAGCAGGAATCAACAGCAATTTGACATTTTGCTGAAACATATTTTTGCTACCTCCGAATTAGAATGCTAATCAATTTCAACCCTGTTTGAGCACGTTTTCAGTGACATATGACCATAGATTTGTATTATTTACCTATCGTTAACGAACAAGAGCATAGTTAAGCCATACTGCCGTGCTAATTTAGCTGCTTCATTCCCATTTGTCAAGACCAAAAAGTGTTGACAAGGGTGCAGAAACTAAATATAATAGTTTTAGTGTGTTTGAAGCTCTTTTATAAGATACTTTATGAAAAGGAGGTTGTCATGTCTAAACGAAGGGCTTTTACGTTAATAGAGCTTTTAGTAGTAATAGCCACTATAGCGCTGCTGTTGGCTATATTGATGCCTTCCCTGAGCAAGGCAAGGAGACAGTCAAAATCAGTGGTATGTCAGATGAACCTGCACCATTGGGGCTATTGTTTTACTATGTATGCCAATGATAACGACGGCAGGTTTATGAGGGGCTGGACGGATGATTATTCCGGCGATTGGGGTTTTGGTAAACAGTGGATGAACCAATTGCGGAAGTATTACTCAGACCAAATGGATTTTGCTCTCTGTCCGATGACCAGGAGACCTGATGAGGATTCGCGAGGACTCGGCGGTACGTTTGGTGCCTGGGCAAATCTTGGTGCTGGCGACGGTGCTGTGATGGAAGGTGATTACGGCAGCTATGGAATTAATGACTGGTGCTACAATCCAGCTATAGATGTTGTACCCTATATCCCAGAACCAGATTACGTTGAAAGACAGGGTACAAGCTACCCTCCGCAAAGTTTTTACTGGAGAGGTCTCAATGTAAAAGGCGCAAACAAAGTGCCGCTGTTTTTTGACTGCATCTGGACCGACGCCTGGCCTGATGATTGGTGTCCGCCTCCAACGTTCTTTGATTATGCCGATATGACGGACGCAAGTGGTCAGCAAATGCAGCGTGTCTGCATCAAACGGCACGATGCTGCGATAAACATGCTTTTTCTGGATAACACGGTCAGATCGGTTGGACTCAAGGAATTGTGGGTATTGAACTGGCATAAACATTTCGACATATGCAATATGTATACCCAATGTGGTGGCGCCACGTGGAGAGAGTGGGAGGTTTGGGCGCTCTGGATGAAAAACTTCAAAGACTATTAGTCTCCAAAATCCTGCCCCCATAACATCATGGGTCCAGTTGAATGCTACAAGTCGTACACTCACTCATCAATAAATATAAGCTTTTATAGTTCTATTAACGCCACATCAAACCTATCGATTTGTAACCTTTCCTTTGTTTTAGTTTCGCTCAACAGTTCCAATTTACCTTTAGGCGCATCGACACTTTTTCCTTTTCATTTCAATGCCCCTGAATATTAATCTTCTATGTCCCTGTTCTATTTCCATTCAATTGATAAGGATTATTTTTGTCTCTTTTTTTGTTAAACACACTTTCAAGTCTATTTCAGCTTTCTGCCTCTCAAGCCGACGCTTGAAAGGTCAATCGGTTTGAATCCCATTTTCAATGCGGGTGAGTCCGGCCTTAAGGAGTAGTCGTGGTTTTCCGGGTCAACGAACAAGGGGTCGGCGATAATCGAGTGGGTATCAAAACCGAGTTTTTTCCAGTCCTCAAAGGTATTAAGATCCTTGCCAAATACTTTATCCATCCAAGTAATGCGAAGTTCTTTACCTTCGGTGTGGTATATAATATTGTAGTCTGATTCCATCGGCAGAGACCTTTCATCACAACTGTTTTTCATCCACAGAGAAGCATAAGGGACCGCATCCGGATTTGACATATAGATAATATTTTTCAAGAACCTTACTTTTTCGTGCCGAGTTCCTGATGCATTAGTGTAAAGTATCGCGGTGACAGATTGTCCAACAAAGATATTGTTGAAGGTTGTATTGTTGTTGCTGTCGTACCAAACTTGCTGCCCATCCCGCGTATCGTATACAACGTTATTCTCAACCAGACAGTTTCTTGTTTCGCAGCCGAGATAGATGCCGTGGTTTGGAGAATTATAAATAAGATTGTTTCTTATTACGATGTAGTCATCACGAACGAAAATTCCTCCTCCATCGTTCACCTTTTGCATCACATCATGGATTTCATTGTATTCTATGATGAGGCCCTGTTCCTGGTTTTTCCTCTGGAACGGCTGACCATAGTCAGTTTCAAAATGACGCACGTAAATGCCGGTATGGGATGTGTCATGAACCAGATTATTTGCAATCAAGCCGCCGCCGTCGTCAATATTGATTCCGACTGCACTGTGAAAAATATCCCCGCAGTGATGAATATGATTATACATAATCACATTACGATGTTTTCCATAACTTCTGTTGATAATCCCACCACTGCCGGTATCATAAATCTTGTTGCCTATAACGCGGATTGCATCACCTGTCAAGTCCAGGCCGTACGTACCGGTATTTCTTATGGTGTTATTTTCGAAAACACATTCGCCGACGCCTTTAAGGGTAACCGCCGACGGGAACCATATGTCTCCAACATCTCTGATAGTTGGGATACCTTCTTCGGGCAGTATATAATCCGCATCGCTGAAAGTAAGTCCGCGGATATTGATGTATTGAACATAGTTATTGTTTTCCACGTCCCCTTCGAACCTGACGAGCTCATTGACAACAGGAGCTCTTAAATCAGCATCCTCTAAATCATAAGGCGGCCAATAGTAAAGTTGACCTGTGTGTCTGTCCAAATACCATTCACCTTCTCTGTCCAGTCCTTCCAATACGTTCTCAATATAGTAGCGATTGATACCGTGTGCACCAAGCCTCCTGCCGAGTGGACCGGTGAATTTTACTATTTTCTTTTCCTCATCTAATTCGGAAATAAGGAGTCTGGCTTCGTTCCAGGAGTAAATTAATACAACTTCCACATCATTAAGATTTGTCCATTTTTTGATGTCCTGGTCTCGATACCTGAAGGCATTGTCACCTAAATCTTCTTCAGGCATATCAGTTTCTATCCAAGTTACACCTCCATCCGGGGAGTATCTTGCCGGAGCTACTCTGTAGAAAGTTCCCTGTTTATCAAAACTATCATTGGGAGTACGCGCACGTATCTGTCTTTGGCCATTTAAGAACAATTGCCTGAACATCCATTTGCCTTCTTTGACTGCATCAATAGTACAGACCTTAATTTTACCTTTGTAATCGGTCCATGGCCCGGTTATCTTTCTGCTACCGCTTATAACGGGTTCCTCATCCTTATATGCAGTGTACGTAACGGGACAAGCCATCGTGCCTGAATCTTCGAGTGTAAATACAAGGGTCTCGTCCAGCTCATATAGCCCACCGCGAATATAAACTGTAATAGGTTTCGTTAGACCATCTTTTTTCTTTATTGCACTGATGGTATCACGCGCCTTTTGTATGGTCGCAAACGGCTTGTCGATACTGTCCCCTGCCCACGAGTCATTGCCCTTGGGGGAAACGTAAAGGGTAACTTCTGCAGTGTATGCCACCTTAGCAAATGAACACAGCAATAATGAAAGAGCAACAACCACCAACATTTGTGAATTCTTAAAACATTTCATAATACACCTCCAGAATTTTAAAAAGATATTACATACTCAAATTCATTTTGTTCTCAGTTTTTATTTCTTCCTCTTAGGCCGACCCTGGAAACGTCAATCGGTTTAAATCCCAGTTTCAATGCAGGAGATTCAGGGCTTAAGGTATAGTCATTGTTTTCCGGGTCAACAAATAACGGGTCAGCAATAATTGAGTGCGTGTCTAAACCCAGCTTTTTCCAGTCTTCAAATGTTTCAAGACCCTCATAACCGTTTATGCGAAGTTCTTTGCCCTCGGTGTGGTATATGATATTGTAGTCGCATTCCATCGGCAGCGACCTTTCATCACCGCCAAACCATGGAAAATCATAAAGGACCGCACTTGGAGTTGAGAAATAAATGATATTTCTTAGAAACCTTATTTGTTCACTTCGATGGCTTTTGTCTGATGGATTGATGAAAGCCACAGGATTGGTTGCTCCAACATATATGTTGTTGAAGATTGTATTGTTTTTGTTATCACGCCAGACATATTGCCCAAATACCCCAACATTGTATACAATATTATTCTCAACCAGACAATTTCTTGTTTCGCAGCCAAGATATATGCCATACGCATCAGAATTAGGAAAAATGTTATAAATGAGATTGTTTTTTATCAAGATGTAGTCGTCGCGAACAAAAATACCGCCACCGTCATTCACCATTTGCATCACATCATGGATTTCGTTGTATTCTATGATAAGGCCCTGCTGTTGGTTTCTTCTATGCCGTTCCTGCTCGTACTCAATAGCAGAACCGGAACCAGAATAACGCCCGTATATACCGCTATGTGACGTATGATGAATCAGATTGTTGGCAATCAAACCTCCGCCATCATCAATATTGATTCCAACTCCACTGTGAAAAATCGAACCGCAGTGATGAATATGATTGTACGAGATTATATTGCGCAGCTTGCCGTAACTTCTGGTTATAATCCCACCGCTTCCGGTATCGTAAATGGTATTTGAAATTATCCTGTTACCATCACCTATCAAATCCAGAGCATACGTGCCGGTGTTTCTTATGGTGTTATCTTCAAAAACACATTCGCTGACACCCTTCATCG
>JBHPEQ010000007.1:0-46791 GCA_042576845.1 Planctomycetota bacterium | reverse complement strand
ACTCGATTGCAGCAGAGGCGCAAATCCGCTTTATGCTTGTTGATGATGAAAAACTGTAAATGGAGTTGCTTTAAGAGGTAAAAGATGACTCAAGTGCATCCCAGTGCGGTAATTGCAGAAGATGCTCAATTGGCGGACGACGTAACAGTTGGGCCTAATTGTGTTATCGGGCGGGGAGTCTCAATTGGTTCCGGCACGGTGCTCGACGCAAATGTTGTAGTTGGTAAAGGCGTCAGGATAGGAAAGTCGAATCACTTTTTCCCAAATTGTGTCGTTGGTAGCACACCACAAGTACTGGGTGTGGACCCCGATGCACCGATTGGAACTGTTTCTATCGGCGATAATAATATAATTAGGGAGCAGGTAACGATTCATCCGAGTATCTATCAGGATAAGGTTACGGAAATCGGAAACAATAATCTTCTTATGATTGGAGTTCATATCGGCCACGACTGTATTCTCGAAGATACAATAGTTATGAGCAACTATGCGCAGGTAAGTGGCCACTGCAAAATAGAAACAGGAGTCTGGTTAAGCGGTATGGTGCTACTGCATCAGTTCGTAACCATCGGCAAATGGTGCTATGCCGCGGGACTTGCCGGTATTAATCGAGATGTTCCCCCGTTTCTGATTGTAAGCGGGCATTATCCGCCGAGGGTTCGAGGCGTTAATAAGCGCGGTCTAAAACGAGCCGGCTTGAATGAACAACAGCAGAAAATTATTTTAGAAACATACAAAAAACTTTACCGGCAGGGTGGAACGCTTCTTAATAATGCGAAAGACCTGGCACAAAAGGACGGACTTGATGAAAATGTCAAGGCAATTGTTGATTCAATAATAAAAAGCAGCGAGCATCGGTTCAGCAGATACCTTGAAAAGTTCAGATATTGAAACTAATCTGTCCATCGAAATACCGGAATAGTTTTTTAATTTTTTTGTTTTATAAAGAGAATTTTTATGGATAAAATACGAACCGCCATTATCGGGGCTGGCAAGATGGGCGCCATACATGCAAAGGTCTACGACCAGTTACCGCAATGCGAGCTTGTTGGAGTGGTTGATAAGAATATAGAGCCGGCACAGAAACTGGCAAAACAATATAATGTCGAAGCTTACACGGATTCTACGGCTTTATTAGGCAAAGTTGATGCGGTAACAATCGCAACACCTACAATAACACATCTTCAGATAGCTTCAGACTTCATCAAGGAGAGCATCCCTGTAATGATTGAAAAACCGCTTGCAGCCAACGTTAAAGAGTGTAAAGAGATTGTCCACCTTGCGAAAAAAGCAAACAGTGTTGTAGCTGTCGGCCATTCCGAACGCTGCAATCCAGCAGTTCAGGCAATGAAACGACTTAATATTGAGCCGAAGTTCATAGAGGCCAATCGAGTCAGTCCCTATCCGTTCCGCTCAACAGATGTAGGTGTCGTGCTGGATGTTATGATACACGATATAGACATTATCCTTTCCCTGGCTGACAGTGAAATTAAAAAGGTCGATGCGGTCGGAGTCAGTGTCATTGCTGATACCGAGGACATCTGCAATGCCAGGATTATTTTCAAAAACGGCTGTATCGCAAACATTACCGCTTCCCGATTAGCATTGAAGACAGAAAGGAAAATTCGTGTATTCAGCAGGCAGGCATATTTAAGTATAGACTATCTTAAAAAGTATGGAATAGTCATCAAAGCAGACCCGAATGTTAATGTCATAAAAGAGATACGGGAAAAACAAAAAACGGGTAATTTTAACCTGTTGAATGTCAACTGGCCCGATTTGCTTCACATAGAAGAGCTTCATATAGATGATAAGGAACCGCTGAGACTTGAGCAGGAGGCCTTTTTGTCGGCTGCCGCAGATAGAACACTTTGTCCCGAGGTCAGTGCCGAGGATGGTCTGGCAGCAATGGAATGCGCTGAAAAAATCCTCGCCTCAGTCAGAAAACATCCTTGGGATTAGAGAATTTGTTATTTACTGTTAATTTTGAAAGGGATATGATATGGCTCGAAAATCCTGGCTTGGTGCTTCCTTACTTGTATTGGTTTTAATAGCAGTCGTTGTTTTTATCGCTGTTTCCGACAAGTCCAATGATGTAGTTTCCGAGGATATTAAAAAAACCAGGGAAACTAACGAGAATAAGCGGACCGAAGAAACCGCCGAGAAGATTATTATGGAATCGAAGAAGGTAAAATTACAAACGAATATGGGTGATATCATTATCGAGCTTAATGAAAAAAAGGCGCCGATAACGGTCAAAAATTTTCTTCAGTATGTTGAAGACGGTTTTTACGAAGGCACCATCTTTCACCGGGTTATACCGAACTTTATGATACAGGGAGGGGGCTTTACAGCGGATATGGTTCAAAAACAAACACGCCCCCCAATCAAAAACGAGGCGAGTAGCGGTCTTAAAAACAACCGCGGCACCATCGCTATGGCCCGGACTCCTAATCCCAATAGTGCCACCTGCCAGTTTTTCATCAACCATAAAAACAATGCTTCCTTGAATTATGCAGGTTCTGCAAACCCGGGGTATGCTGTATTTGGTAAAGTCGTAGAAGGTATGGACGTCGTGGATGAAATCGCTGCAGTAAAAACCGCTGTCCGCAACGGGATGAGCGATGTTCCCGTTAAACCCGTAGTAATAAATTCAGCTAAAGTTATCTCGCAGAAGCAGGAATCGACAGAATAAATCCTTAAACTGTTGATTTCAGCTTAGTAACAACTTGATGTGCGATACGCGTCGGCTCGGGTAAGCGGTATTTGTTTGTGCAATCAAGCGTAATTCTAATCACATCTTTGAGCAGACAATTATTACCTACTGAAACAAAAACCGGTTTGACATTGGTGCGAGTTCTTACTACCGCACCGATTGTTTCTTCGCCTTTCTGTTCCTTTGAGTTCGTTCTTTTCCTGTCTTTCAAAAAAGTATATGAGCCCTTCTCAGCCGGTGGCTCCTTATATTTGCCGGTCAATCTGCTTTTCGCACAGCCAATGGTCGGTTTGTCGAAAAACAGCCCTAAATGGGCGGCAAGCCCAAGCCGGCGAGGGTGTGCAATACCCTGACCGTCAATTATAAAAACATCCGGCCTTTTTGTGAGCTTTCCCACAGTTGAGATGCAGACCGGCGCTTCGCGAAATGATAGCAAACCCGGTATGTAGGGAAAGCTGACTTTTCTGACAGCGTGTTTTGTTTCCACAACCTCAAACTCTGGTACTTTCAACACGACAACAGCAGCAATAATCTTTTGCCCGTCTTTGCTGAAAGCGCAATCCATACCTGCAACCAAGGTTGGCTTTTTTCGAAAACTGATAAATTGAACTTTGCCCGCAAGACGTTTCTGTAAATCTACCGCCTCTCGATAAGACAAATTCCAACTATGTAACTGCTTCATTGGTCGCCGTTCAATCTGATTCTTCCGGAAGCTCGTAAGGTTCCATTTGCTGCTGCATCATCATTTGTGCCATTGCTGTGATTTCCTGCAGGTGCTCTTTCGGCACGGCAATGTCAAGGGTTACTTTGTTGGAACCAATCCTGCCTGCTAAAGCGATGTTGCTTTTCGTCGGGATGTTCATCTGCGGCATCGGTATCGGTACAAAGGACATAAAGGTCTTCATCAAACGTATGTAATTAAGCGTGCCGACGAAATCCGCCTTTTCGGCATCGGGAAGTAACGCCAGAGCAGCTTTCATCTCAGAGCCCGGCTCCTTCGGACCGCCGGACTGGGCGGTATCGATTAGCTGACGTATCCCGGCATCCACATCATCACCCACAACACACAAAAACAAATCTTCAACTATTGCCGACCTGTAGACGAAACCCTCGCCATACATTGCCTGTATCATCTGTGCCTGTGGCGAATTCACATCAATCGGCTTCATAATAAACTTAGCGGAATCTATCGATACGCCTTTGTAATTATCAATGTTACGCTTGATCGCATAGCTGGTTTCCAGTCCCATAGTTTTATAAAAATCGGCGATGTCCGAGTCGTTCCAGAAAGCCATACCTTCTTCCATTGCTTTGTTAAACTTGTCTTTGTCGGCAACGTCAACAGCATAAACGAACTTGAAAGGAATAGTTCCGGTCCCGGAAGGAACCTTCCACGAAAAGACCAAATAGGGACCCAGAGCATCCACTGAGTTTATTGTAAGAGCTTTTATTTTCGCATCCTCTTCGGCGGATATTTTATCACCGACCATAGTGGTCAGCATACCCATTCCTATTTCATTGGCCTTCTTCATCAGTGGTTTATTAACCTTAAATCCAAAATTCGCCACAGCACCGTCCTGTAAATATCCCAGGAGCCGGTTTTCATTTCCGGATGAGCCGCTGGAAGCAAACATACTTGCCATATCGGTTCCCGGGACGCTGGCAACCCTCAGGCTAATTCCTAAAACATCCGGCTGAGGATTGATGCTTACACCGGTGAATTTAATTTCGTTCATCAATATTTCAATAAGTTGTCTATACATATTTATTATCGCTTCCGGATCGGGGCTGGGGCCTAACTGCTCCGAAGGCATATTTTCCAATGCGGTTTTCAGCTCCTGAAGTTTTTCTGTCACAACAGGACCGAAGACTTTTGAGGCCTGTTCAATATTTCCATATGCCCACACCGGCTCACCAACAGCCAGTTCAGCTTCCTGGGCCTCAAGGGCGGAGGCAAGTGTTTTGGTTTCATTATTTGCAATTGTTTTAATTAGTGTCAGTAGTTTGTCATAATTATCTTCAGAAGTTACAACAGCGAGATTGCCCAATTGTGCCGTCAACATCGTCTTTGTCTGGCCGGTCATATCAGCGGATGTAATCTTTGTTATCTTATTTGAATCAGGTCCTTCGCAGTTGGGATTATCTTCGATAAATTGCTTGTAATTCGTTACAGGTATAGTTAAGGCTATAAGCAGAGCAGAAGAAGAATTATTAACCGAAGTTCCGAAGATTGCGAAGCTGCCGTTCATATCTACGTTTTTCAGTGCCGGGTCTCCTAACGCACCTGCAAGAGACATACGCACCAGCATCGAAGCCCCCATAGGCATAGGTGAAGCGCCCATCAAAAACTGGTCCATTTGACCAAGGGTATTTTGAAAGTTGTTTACTCGAACACAAAAAAGCGTTTCAGCCGGTATTGCCTCCAACAACGGGTCATTTGCGGCTGTGCTTTTGGCGGGCATTGCTGCTATTGTGAGCAAAAGCAGGATTCCCGCCAGCGCTAATTTTTTGGATTGTTTTGGCTTAAGCATTTTTGGTCTCCCTAAATTAATGTTTCTATTTGGTTTCCTATAAATTTTAAACAACGGCTTTATAACAAAAACAGGACTGTTTTACAAGAAATCTCTATTTTTTTTCATCGGCTGTAAAGTTAAAAAATGATTTGCAGATTTGCTCACTTTTTTGTTACAATACTCGGTTTGAACTGTTGTCGAAATATTGTAGGCGAACACTACTTGTCTTAATAAGCGTAATTTATGCCTCAGCAAGCAAAAAAAGCGATTAATATCACCGCAGCGGCGGAGCACAACCTCAGAAACATCGATTTGAGTATCCCACGGGACAAACTCATCGTGATAACCGGAATAAGCGGGTCCGGAAAAAGTTCGCTTGCCTTTGATACTATTTATGCCGAAGGGCGCAGAAAGTATGTCGAATCACTGAGCGCCTACGCTCGTCAATTTCTGGAGCAAATGCAAAAACCTGCAGTCGGAAACATCACAGGCCTGCCGCCTACGATTGCCATTGAGCAGAGAAGCGCCGGCAGCAATCCACGCTCAACTGTAGCGACAACGACGGAAATATATGACTATTTTCGATTGCTTTTTGCGCGTGTGGGCCAGCCGCACTGCTGGGTCTGCCGTCGAAAAATTACCAGCCAGCACTCATCTCAGATAGTTGATTCAATTCTCTCTCAGGCGGAAGGAACTAAAATCCAGGTCTGTGCACCACTTGTCCGCGGCAAAAAAGGAGCCCATAAGGACTACTTTGTTGCTATACAACGCGAAGGTTTTGTACGGGTGCTGGTTGACGGTGGAATTTATGATTTAAGAAATGCTCCCTCTTTGAACAAAAATAAAAAACACGATATAGCAGCTATTGTCGACCGATTGGTTATTAAAAAATCTTCTCGTTCCCGACTTGCCGATTCCGTCGAAACTGCTCTAAAACTTGCTGATGGAATAGTTCAGGTTCTGCTGCAGGAACCTGACAAGGATAAGAAAAAGAGCCCAGATGGTAAGTGGGAGGAATTTGTTTACAGCGAAAAATTCGCCTGCCCTCAGCACCCACAGGCCTCTCTGGAAGAACTCTCGCCCCGGCTGTTCAGCTTTAACAGCCCTTACGGCGCCTGCAAAAGCTGCGATGGACTTGGGACAATTTTGGAATTTGACCCCGACCTTATTGTGGCGGACAAATCAAGGTCACTCGAAAACGGTGCCATCGACGCCTGGCGAAAGGGCGGAAAAAGAATGAATATTTTTTATAACCGCCTTATTAAAAGGTTCTGCCGCAATTTCGGCATCAGTAAATCGGTTCCCTTTGAGAGGATACCGCCCAGGATAAAAAGAATTTTGATGGAAGGTACCTCTCCGGATGATGAACAAAAATACGGTCTGTTTTTCGAAGGCGTTATACCCAACATTACTCGCCGCTGGAAAATAACCACCAGTCAATATGTAAAAACAAGACTGCACAGTTATCTTTCGGAACAGCCCTGTCGAAGCTGTAAAGGTGCGCGACTGCGGCCTGAGGCGGTTGCCGTCACCATCGGCGGCAAAAACATTCACCAGTTGACTTCTTTAAGTATTGAAAGAGCTCAGAAGTTTTTTAATAAGCTCAAATTTGATAAAGAAAGGACCGTAATAGCAGCTCAGGTCTTAAAAGAAATAAAAGCACGTCTGAAATTTATGGTCGACGTCGGCTTAGGATACCTGACCCTCGACCGCAAAAGTAGCACTCTATCGGGCGGCGAAGCTCAGCGGATTCGACTCGCTACCCAGGTCGGAAGCGGCTTAGTAGGTGTTTGTTACGTCCTCGATGAACCGACAATAGGCCTGCACAAGCGTGACAACGACCGACTGTTGGGAATCCTGCATCGGCTCACTCGAATCGGCAATACGGTTATTGTCGTCGAGCACGATGAGGATATTATTAAAAGCGCCGACCATATTATTGATATAGGGCCGGGGGCAGGCGCTCACGGCGGCGAAGTCATCGTTCAGGGTCGGTTTGAAAACATTGTAACCTGCAAAAACTCAATCACAGGAAATTACCTCTGCGGTAAAAAGAAAATCCAAATGCCGGCGAAAAGGCGAAAATACAACCTTAGAAAAAGTATAGAATTAAAAGCTGCTGCTGAAAACAATCTTAAATGCATCGATGTAAAATTCCCCTTAGGTGTATTCACCTGCGTTACCGGGGTATCCGGCTCCGGCAAGAGTACTTTGGTAGACCAGGTTCTCCTCCGGGCATTAAGACGCCGACTCTACGGGTCAAGCGAAAAACCGGGCAGGCATAAAAGTCTCCTCGGCACTTCACAAATCGATAAAGTTATCGAGATAAACCAGGCGCCAATAGGCAGAACGCCTCGAAGTAACCCGGCGACATACACGGGTGTTTTTGATGAAGTAAGAAGACTTTTTTCCTTGACCCGCGAGGCAAAAATTCGCGGCTACAAACCCGGAAGATTCAGCTTTAATGTCAAAGGCGGACGCTGTGAATACTGCAGGGGACAGGGAACGAAGAAAATTGAAATGCACTTCCTGCCAGATGTCTACGTAACCTGCCAAAGCTGTAAAGGCACAAGATATAATCCCGAAACACTGCAGGTTACCTATAAGGGTAAGAATATCGCTGAAGTCCTGGCTATGAGGATTGAAGAGGGGCGGGTCTTCTTTAAAAATTTTCCAAAAATAGTTCGCGGCCTTCAAACACTTACGGATGTTGGTCTTGGGTATATGCAGTTAGGTCAGTCATCTACGACTTTATCAGGCGGAGAAGCACAGAGAGTAAAACTGGCATCCGAATTGGGCAAGGCCTCAACCGGTCACACCCTTTACCTGCTCGATGAACCGACAACCGGCCTCCACTTTGCCGATATTCATAACCTCCTCAATGTCCTGCAGCGTCTTACCGATTGCGGCAATACCGTAGTGGTCATCGAGCACAACCTTGATGTTATCAAAATGGCTGATTATATAATTGACCTTGGCCCGGAAGGCGGTGATACAGGCGGAACCGTGGTGGCAACAGGCCCTCCGGAACAAATTATCAAAAACAAAAAAAGCTACACGGCAAAGTATCTGAAAAACAAGCTACTCGTCGGCTAAAATTTATACAATGGAACCGCAGAACAAAATGGAACCGCATTAAAGGGATTAACCGGTTGCAAAAAATCCGTCAGTATTACCGGGGGAAATACTTTCTACGGTTGCTGTTAATCTACAGCTATAACTTCTTTTACTTCCGGGACTTTTTGCTTGAGGATTTGCTCGACGCCCTGTTTTAACGTCATTATCGCACTCGGACAGCCCGAACACGCTCCCTTCAGACGCACCTTAACCGTATTATCTTCGCTGGTCTCAACCAGTTCAATATCACCGCCGTGGCTTTGAAGATTAGGCCTGACTGCCTCGAGCACATCTTTAACTTTTTCTTCAAAGCTTTTAGCACTGCTTTCCTGACCGCAGCCGCATTCTTCACACATAACTATTCTCCTAAATTATATTAGAACAATATTATAACAGCAATCCAGCTGATTACCAGCTTTTTTTTGGCCATTATTTCGTTACCAAAACACTTTCTACCTCGGATGCAATGTTGATGGAGCAGCGTACCATTATCCCGGCTAAATTCTTGAATTATGCGTCGAATTGTGGTATTATATATTTGTCTTGGAGGACTTCGAAAATGGTAAATGAAAACGATAAAAATGAACAGCAGCAAACAGATGAGGACATCCTGCAGGGCAAAGAGGATGTTTTGCGGGCACGGGACATCATACCTGACAGCCCTCAATCCGAAAATCAGCCTTCCCCCGAAAAAGAAACTGAACACCACAAAGAATCAGAAGATGTGGAAAAAAGCATAATTGACGCCGAAGACGATAAAGCAAAGGCAAATATACCGCAGTTCGACCTGGCTGAAGAAATTATGGCCCGGCAGAGAAAAATCACAGCGGTAAAGAGAAAAGGGCCTGGTCAAAAGGAAAAAGCCATTATTACCAAATCCGAAGATAAACCAAAACATCGTGCTATTTACCAGTCGATGAAAAAAACACCGGAAGAAGAGCGACTTATTGCCGAGATTGTAGCAAGGGACATCCAACAGTTGTGCAGGGTAGGTTAATTTAAAGAGATATCTCCCCCTCTCCCAATTAAAAAACTGTAAGAAAAGTTTCTAAAATCGTTTTACAAGATTTACGCCCATCGCGGGGCCGTTAACGCCTCCTGCATAGGGTAAAACCTTAAAACCTGCTATCTCAAGCTCTTTATGTTTGCCGGCTACACTATGACCCACTATCCACCCAAGTCTTCTGCCCCCATTCTGTCAAGATATGAAGCTGTCTTCATATCTTTATAATTTTATAATATTTATAATTTGCCTCAAAGTTAGTTGAAAGGTTTACCAGCTTTGCTACAATAGCACATCTCTAAAGAATAAAGTATAGCGGATGAATATGACGATAAAAAATAAAGAAATCTTGTAAAAACTAAATTATTTGTAATATTGGTCTTAGTGGAAAAACAGCTAATAGGCGTTAGTTCAAGACATCAATCAGGTTGAGAAATTTACCTATTCTGCTAAGTTAATTTCTAAGACGAGACACTATAAATTTGCAACGTTGCTCTTACCACTTGAGTCGTTTTGTCTCTGGATTATAAACTACATAAGAACTGGAATATGAGAAGTATTTGTTGTGCCATTTTGGTTTTTCTGTTCGCGACTCAGGTTGTCAATGCGGATGATAAAGATCCTAACAAACCAATAGATCCGAACAACCCAACAGAATTATTACGAACCAAGTGGGATGCTATTATCTCGGTCGTGCAGACAGAAGATATCGAACAGAAAGAGAAAGAGTGCCAAATCGATAAAATCATAAGCCCGATGTTTGATTTCCCACTGATGGCCAAACTCGCATTGGGCAGAGTAAACTGGTCCAAATTAAAGCCGGCACAACAAGAAGAATTCAACAGGCTTTTTGTCGAACGGCTTAAGGACTCGTATCGTGAGAAAATCATGCTCTACACGGATGAAAAAGCTCTATTCAAATCCGCCGTGCAAAAGAAGAAGAGTATCTATGTACAAATGGAGCTGATATCCAAAGAAAAAAACGTACCCATACTATACAAGCTTCGTAAGGTTGACGAACACTGGAAGATTTATGATGTGGAAATACAGGGCGTCAGCATCCTTTTGACCTACCGGTCGCAATTCGATTATATCCTTCGCCACGGCACCGTTGAGGACCTTCTTTCTCGACTCCGGAAACCGCCAGTTGATTGATACTTAATTTACCGAATCAGGCCATTATAGTGATGAAATACCAATCAGTGACGCAATTTTTGTTCGACAAAATCATTCTGCAACATCCGAAGTCGGTAATTTGCTGCATCCTGGCTGTGGTTGTTTTTTTCGTTTTTCAGGCAAGAAATTTTAGAATGGACGCCTCCGCAGATACTCTGGTTCTGGACAACGATGAAAGTCTGCGCTACTCACGTCTAATTAGTACACGCTATGGACAACACGACTTTTTGATACTGACATATACTCCGAATGAAAATATATTCTCCCAGAAAACACTGGCCGCCTTAGCCCGGCTCCGAGACGATTTGAGGTCGCTGGAACGGGTCGTATCAGTTCATTCTATCCTGGATGTACCTTTACTGGAAAGTCCAGCCGTTTCACTCGAAGAGCTCACCGAAGACCTTCCTTCCCTGGATTCGCCGACTGTTGACAGAAATCTGGCCGAAATAGAGCTTCGTGACAGTCCCCTTTATCGAAACTTGTTACTAAGCCCGGATTCGCAAACTACGGCTCTGCTAATCAATTTCTCGGACGATGAGGTATATCGTGATTTGTTGGAGCGCCGCAACCGGTTACAGCAAAAACAAATGTCCGGTTCAATCAATCCGTCTGAGCGTGCCGAACTGAAGCGCGTGATTGAGCAATACAGACAACACGGGGACAAAATGCGTCTTTTGCGACACCAGGACATATTAGCGATACGAACGATAATGGACAACTATCGCAGGGATGCCGAACTTTTTATTGGGGGTGTCAGTATGATTGCGGACGATATGATCACCTTCATTAAGAATGACTTGAAGGTCTTTGGTATAGGGGTCCTGTTCTTTCTGATTCTTACGCTGGGCATTATCTTTAGGAGAATGTGCTGGATATGCCTTCCAATGCTCTGCTGTGGGATATCCGCAATATGCATGATAGGTCTATTGGGATGGTTGGGCTGGGAGGTAACGGTCGTATCCTCCAATTTCATTTCCTTGCAGCTGATTATGACCATGGCTATAGCGATTCACTTGATTGTACGGTATCGGGAACTACTTATCCAGAGTCCGCAAGCCCCAAATCGCCAGCTAATTCTTGATACTATCCACCTCAAGCTCAAGCCCTGTGTGTATGCGGTATTGACTACGATTGCAGGTTTCGGCTCTTTGGTGCTTTGTGACATCTTACCAGTCATTATGTTTGGCTGGATGATGATTGTCGGTTTGCTCGTGTCCCTGTTCGTGACCTTTCTGCTTTTTCCTGCAGTGCTGATACTGATACCAAAAGAAACAACTCCCGGGAAAACGAGGTGGCGCTTCCCACTTACATCAATCATGGCAGGATTTACCGAAGCCAAAGGCATGCTGATACTGGGTATCAGCGGCCTCGTCCTTTTTGTCAGCCTGATTGGCATCTCAAGACTAAAGGCGGAAAACTCCTTTATCGATTACTTCAAAGAAACCACGGAGATTCATCAAGGTATGAAAGTAATCGACCAGCATCTGGGCGGGACTACTCCGCTGGATGTCATCATAGAGTTTGAGGAACCTCAAGAACTACCTGCTGCCGGCGAGCCTACGGCAGTAGAAAATGGCGACATATTCGACGAATTTGACGAATTCGACGAAGCCGCAACACAAGAGAAATACTGGTTTAACTCTGAAAAAATTAACCGAATCAAGGCCGTTCACGATTATCTTGACAAACTACCGCAAACCGGCAAGGTGTTGTCATTGGCTTCAGTATTGGAGGCCGTGGAGAAGTTGAACAATGGTAACCCACTGGACAGTTTTGAGCTTGCTCTGCTTTATAGCGAAACACCGGACAAATTCAAAACCTTGCTGCTCAAGCCCTATGTCTCGGTTGAGCACAATCAGGTTCGCTTCTGGGTCCGAGTAAGGGATTCCGATAGGGCTCTCAGACGCAACGAATTGCTTATGAAGATCAAAGCAGAACTTCCCGGCATACTGGACATTGACGCCGAACATGTTCATCTTACAGGTATGCTTGTCCTCTACAACAACATGTTGCAAAGTCTGTTCAGTTCCCAGGTACTGACATTGGGCATTACTGTGCTGGTACTAACAGGGATGTTCCTGGTGTTGTTTAGATCGTTGAAAATTGCTCTGATTTCTATGTTTCCGAATATGCTTGCCATCACAGCCATGCTCGGCGTGATGGGCTGGCTGAACATCCCTCTCGATATGATGACAATGACCATTGCAGCCATCACCGTGGGAATTGCCGTCGATAACACGATTCATTATATCCACAGATTCAAACATGAATTTCAAAAAGACCGCAGGTATCTGCCTACCATGCATCGATGCCACAGAAGCATTGGCCATGCTATGTACTATACATCGGTAACTATTATCATTGGTTTTTCCATCCTGGCCCTGTCAAACTTCGTTCCCAGTGTTTATTTCGGCCTGCTGACCGGATTAGCCATGTTAATTGCGCTTCTTGCCGCCCTTACCCTTTTGCCGCAAATGCTGATTCTTCTCAAGCCTTTTGGCAAGGAAACTTGAAAACTCAAAATGAGTAGTGTAATATGACATTAAGAAGATTTGACACGGTTATGAAAAAGATTTGCATAAAACCTCAGATTTGGGCTATCGTAGTTCTGGCTGTTACGTTCGGCGGCTGTGCCGGCTCCCATAAAACACCATCTTCTAAAAATTCTACTCAGATTTCAGAAAATCGACAGGATGTTCTCATTACTGCTGACAATGGTTCGCTGGATTCAGACAACTCAACCGGACTTTCTGAAGATGAGGATTTTGACTTTCTGGAAGATGAGTTAACCACTCAGAAGGTAGAGATTGGCGACCCGCTGGAGCCCTTTAATCGCATGATGTACAATCTCAATGATACACTTTACTTTTGGGTGTTAAAGCCTTGCACCCAGGCATACAAACAGGTTATACCAGAGCCGGCCCGGATAGGAATCCACAATTTCTTTCAAAATCTTACCTTCCCCGTACGTTATGTTAATTGCCTGCTTCAGGGAAAATCAGATGAAGCCGGCACTGAATCGGATCGCTTTTTGATCAACACCACTGCAGGAATCCTGGGTTTTGGTGACCCGGCAGGGGATAAATATGGTTTACAACCTGTTGATGAAGATCTTGGACAGACCCTGGCACTCCATGGCATAGACAACGGATTCTACATCGTCTGGCCGATTTTAGGTTCATCTACTGTAAGGGATTCGGTTGGCATGGTTGGTGATTTATTTCTAAATCCGGTCTTTTACGTCAAGCCCATAGAAGCCAGGCTCGGTATTTCAGCAGGCGGGTACACTAACGAGAACTCATTTCATATTGGTGAGTACGAAGTTTTTAAATCCGCGGCTGTGGACCCCTACGTGGCGATGCGAGAAGCTTATATTCAATATCAAAACAAAAAAGTCCAGGAATAACTCCGGGGCCAAAAACAATTTCGTTGATTTGTGAAACTTTTCTTGTTACTCCCATTCTATCGTCGCAGGCGGCTTACTTGATACATCATACACAACCCGATTAACGCCGCGGACTTCGTTGATAATCCTGTTCGAAATAACACTCAGTGCCTCGTAAGGTATGTGCGAGAAATCCGCTGTCATAAAATCAGTCGTCTCAACCGCCCGGATTGCAATGACATTTTCATAGCTACGTTCGTCGCCCATCACGCCGACAGTGGATACCGGCATCAGCACAACCAGGGCCTGTGATATTTTTCTATAAAGCCCGGCTGATTTTATCTCATCTATCAGAATCTCATCTGCGGCACGAAGAATCTCAAGTCTTTTATCTGTTACCTCGCCGATTATCCTGACGGCAAGGCCCGGACCCGGAAACGGATGCCTCCAGACGACATTCTCCGGCAATCCCAGATATTCACCAACTAAACGCACCTCATCCTTAAACAGGTCTCTGAGCGGTTCGACCAGCTCAAATCCGAGCTCAGCCGGCAGGGCGCCGACATTGTGATGCAGCTTTATATTCGCCGCTGGTCCGCCGTCTTGAGAGCCCGACTCGATAACGTCGGGATAAAGCGTCCCCTGAGCAAGAAAACCGGCGTCGGGTATTTTCGTAGCTTCCGACTTGAATGCTTTGATAAATTCAGCCCCGATGATTTTGCGTTTTTCCTGTGGGTCGGTTACGCTGGACAGGGCCGCTAAAAAATGCTTCGACCAGTCGACTACCCGCAAATCCAGATGAAAGTGGTCGCGGAAAGTTGAAATAACACTTTCTTTCTCGTTCTTTCGTAATAAGCCGTTGTCAACTAAGATACATACGAGTTTTTGACCTATCGTCTTATGTACTAATGCCGCCACCACCGAGGAGTCAACACCTCCGCTCAGGCCGCAAACCACCGTCGCATCGCCGACCTGCCGGCGAATGGCTTTGATGCTCTCAGTTACAAAATCGCTCATCTTCCAGTTACCGCTGCAGCCGCAAATTCCATAGAGGAAATTCTCCAGAATCTGAGAACCTTTCGGCGTGTGTGAAACTTCCGGATGAAACTGAACACCGAAGAATTGAAATCTCTCTGACCGGACCGCCGCAAACGGACAACTGTCCGTAGCCGCCAAACCGGCAAAATCGTTACTTAGCTCGGCTATCTGGTCGCCGTGACTTGCCCAAACAGTCGTTGTATCCGGAAGATTTAAAAATAAATCACTCTTATCGTTAATCGTCAGTGTTCTTCGCCCGTACTCACGCTTCTCGGCCTGCACCACCTTTGCCCCCAGCAATTTACAAGCTAACTGCATCCCGTAGCAGATACCCAGAATCGGTACGCCAAGCTCGAAAATCTTCTTATCACAATCAGGGGCATTCTTATCGTAGACACTTGCAGGCCCGCCGGAAAGTATCAAACCTTTGACTTTCGAATCCGATAACTGCTTTGAGCTCGTATTCGCTGGGAAAATCTGTGAATAAACGTTGTGCTCCCGGACGCGCCTCGCTATGAGCCGACTGTATTGGCTGCCAAAATCCAGTATTGCTATCATTTCCCGGCTCATAGAAACCTCGAAAAAGGAGCTTATAAATGCTTTTGTGCTTCGGCGGTTTTTCGATTAATCCTCGAACGGCAGAGTGGCCGAGTAATTCGGCGCCTCCTTGGTTATCTGGATATCGTGCGGGTGCGACTCGCTGACCGACGCCGAGCTTATCCTGACAAACTTACCCTTTTTCTTCAGTTCTTCAATATCTCTCGCGCCGCAATAGCCCATACCTGCTCGAAGCCCGCCGACAAGCTGATAAACAAAATCGCCTAATGTTCCGCGGTATGGAACACGTCCCTCTACTCCTTCGGGAACAAGCTTATCACTGGCTGTTGAGCTGTCCTGACCGTATCTTTCAGCAGAACCCTTAACCATCGCACCCAGGGACCCCATTCCCCGGTATTCCTTGAACTGTCTGCCTTTATAGATAACCAGTTGTCCGGGGCTTTCCTTCAGCCCGGCAAACAACGAACCTATCATCACACTCGATGCTCCTGCTGCAATGGCTTTGGCTATATCGCCTGATTGCCTTATACCACCGTCAGCAATAACAGGAATGTTCCGTTTGCCAGCTACTTCTGCGCACATCATTATCGCCGATATCTGAGGCATCCCTGAACCGGAAATCACCCTCGTAGTACAAATCGCACCGGGACCTATTCCAACCTTGACGGCATTTGCACCAGCCTCTATCAGCTCCTTCGCCGCCTCTGACGTCGCAATATTACCTGCTATAACGTCAATTTCATGTTCGCTTTTGATTGTCTTTACCGTATCGATAACGTTCTGCGAATGGCCGTGGGCCGTATCCACAACGACCACATCAACATCGGCATCTATCAAAGCGCTGACACGCTCGTAATCACCAACGCCCACCGCAGCTCCGACACGGAGTCTGCCTCGATTATCTCTGGCTGCAAGCGGATACTGCTGAACTCTGTCAATATCCCTCATCGTAATCAGACCCGCAAGCCGGCCTGATGAATCGACCAAAAGAAGTTTTTCTATCTTGTGCTTTTGGAGAATCTCTTTTGCCTGCTCAAGGGTTGTACCTTCAGGACCTGTAACAAGATTGTCCTTTGTCATCACAGAGCTTATTTTGACGCTGTAATCTTTAAGGAATTTCAGGTCCCGTCGGGTCAGGATACCGACCAGCTTCTTGCCTTCAACGATAGGAATTCCAGAGACATTTTGCTCATTCATCAAATCACGAGCTTTTCTGACCGGCTCTGCAGGCGACAATGTAACAGGGTCGAGAATTACGCCGTTCTCCGAGCGCTTGACCTTAGCCACTTCACGCTGCTGACGCTCGATGGAGAGATTTTTGTGGATTATTCCGATACCGCCTTCCTGTGCCAGCGCAATCGCCAGCGCCGCCTCCGTAACAGTATCCATTGCTGCTGAGACAATCGGGATATTTATCCTGATATTGTCCGTCAACTGTGTGCTTGTCTGGGCCTGGCTCGGCACAAAATCGCTCTTAGCCGGTATCAGCAGCACATCATCGAAGGTTATACCTTCTGCAACCACCTTGCTCTTATTCATTTGTCCCTCCATAACTTACGTTTTTTAGGGCTTTATTAAACCGACCAGTATAATAACACAGGAATTTGCCGTCAAACCTATTTTTTTTATCGTTGCAGGATTGCACATCCGAATCTCCAAACTAAGATTTTCGATTTATTATTTATTGCTCAAATCGACAATCGGAATTCAACAATCGGCAATTAAATAGGGATTAGTGAATACGAGCGTGTCAGCGCTTTGATAGATGCCGATGTTGATGTGGTCGTTGTGGATACGGCCCACGGCCATTCGCAGAACGTTATCGATACGGTAAAGACAATCAAAAGCGAACATGAAATTGACGTTATAGCAGGTAATATTGCGACGTCAGAGGCGGCGAAGGAGCTGATAGAGGCTGGTGCAAATGCCGTCAAGGTTGGAATAGGTCCCGGTGCGATTCTACTCTATTGGTTCCAGACAGGCAATTCGCCCGCTTTCATCGGCTATATATATTCTCGAATCTGCAACGTTTGCCACATATCTTGAAACACCTGCAAAATTAACCGAGTATAGTTGTTTTGCTTTGTTATTGTCCATCACTACAAGCGTTTCATTCTCTGTAATCACATAGGCCCTGCCCTCTTCCTCAGCTAACAGTTCAAGACCGCCCGGCATATCCCACATATGTTGTCCACTGGTTCTGTCTATCGCCGTCAGACCCTTGCCCCATACATACTGATAAACCGCCGTTTTTGTTACTGTCGGCTCCCTGTCAAGCATCGCTTCGGTTTGATATTTCCAGACCGGCTTGCCGCTATAAATATCAATCCTGTAAACGTTTGTATCTTTACCCGCAACAAATACAGAATCACCATCCAGCACAAGCGAGCCCGCAATTGCGGAATAGGTATCAACCTGCCACAGACGTCTTGCTTCATCCGATGCTATAGCTATTACATTACCCGCATCCGTCCCGAATATTACAATATCTTCACCGGCGACAACCGAACTGATTGCAGAATCATTATCCGCAGAGGCCTTGAAAATCTTAATCTTGTCCTCCGCTTCTAACACGTGCACTCTACGGTCAACTCCGCCGATATAAAAGTGCGAACTGTTCCGAGACGCTGCACAGCTCACGCCGAAATCAAGGCGTACTCTGCTGCTCTCAGTACCTGTCCGAGCTTGCATCTCAATCAGCTCATTACCGATGACCGAGAAAACCGTATCCTCATAAACCTTGAACCCGACAATCGGAAAACCTGATGGTGCATAGGAACGGCCAAAAACAAAACTGCCGTCAGCCATATTCAAAGAAACTATGTAATTCTTATTGGAGAAACAATAAAGACAATCGCCGGCAATAAATATCTTCTTCAAACTCTCGGCCTTGTTCAGCGGAAGTTCGTTTTCCCAGACTATCTTCAGCTTCGCATGTTCGAGCAGTTCAGACCAGACAAGCTTTCCACTGTCTTTTTGCTCGGCCTTAATGGACGAACAAAACAAAAACACAAAAACAGCAACCAGCACAATACCGTGTTTTCCTGAAATCCTTAACATTTTCTTAAATCCTCACAAAATCCTGAAAAATAATTTTTCATCACCACTTTTATGTCTCAATTACCTGTTCAACATTAAGATAGGTCTACGAAATCGCCCAAGTCTATTTGTTTCTCTGCCTCAAACTTTTGCATCTGCTCAATTCGCTCAATATCATCCTGAATACGGTTGACAAGCTTAAATATGTACGGCTTGCCGGACAGCCGATTCCGCAAATCATCGATCATCGGCTCCCAGTCGCCATCGTATAACCGGGTCTTCAAAACAACCAGCATACGGTGCTCTTCACTTAGGCCGTCCACAAACTCACGGACCGCATTATCAACGGCTGTTTTCTTGTTCTTTTGACTCTTTCCAAAATGTTCTGTCATCACAGACTACCTTGCTAAAACAGCTTTAACTTGAAATTCTAATCATAATATTCAAAAATTGCAACAAATTTTACCAAATTGCCCCTAACTTGCCTCTCGTCAGGCTTCAATAAAGTACGCAGCACGCACACAGGAGGACAATTATGCGGCTTACAAAAAAAATGTGTGTTTGAACAACTCCCCACAAATTTATCACCGGGAGCTGTTTGAAGTTTGGTATAATTGTTACGGGTGTTTTTCTGCAGAAAAAATGAAGGGAATTTTCAAAGGACAGCCTTTTTGTTCCCTGTTGTATCAGGTTTTTCTAATCTATACCCGTCAGAAACAATGTTAACGCCATATAGATTGCTACGCTGATAGAGTCGTTTGCAGTTGTAACGAGCGGACCGGAACTTATCGCAGGGTCTATACCGACTCGGCGGAAAAAAAACGGAAGAATCAGGCCAAGGCTTGTAGCCACCATTATAGCTGCAAACATACCCGTCCCGAAAGCTATTACAATACTAACCTGCTTGGACAAGTCAATTGAGGCGATTGCTTCGCTGGCGCGAGAGCCGGCAAGAAGATTCGGCAGAACCGCATTGGCCAAAGCACCTAAAAGCCCGCAGCAAATCGCAATCATAACAGCTATTGGCACTTCTCGCTGGAAGACTTCCTTCAGACGCAAATCGGCGAGATGCCCCGCTGCAAAGCCGGATACTACTATCGCGGAAGTCTGCAGCCCGGCGTTGCCGCTGATAGCTGCAATCATCGGTGCGAAAACAAATGCTGCTGTCCATATGTATAACTGCCCTGCTTCAAAAAACAGGTTGCGAAAGAACATTCCAACGATTGCGGTCACGGCGGTCCCGACCAGACAGGGCAGAAGCCAGGTCATTCGAACACGTGCAGCTCGAAAGACAGATTCGCTTTCCAGTTCCGATGAGTCCGTACCAGCCATTGCGTAAATGTCCTCTGCTGCTTCCTCATCGGCAACCTCTATTACCCTGTCGGCCGTGATTCGACCTATTAATTTGTGCTCCTTATCGAGAACCGGTACTACAATCAAATCATTGTCCCTGAAGATGTTGCGTACCCTCTCCTGGTCGTCTTCGGCGACAACGTAAATTGTATCACAGTCAACTAACGTGCTTATCTTCGTTTCTTCGGGACGTGTCAGGAGCAGCCGAATACGAACATCACCGATGAATCGCCCTGTTTTATCAACGACAAAAACAGAGAAAAAATCCTCCTCGACTTCAGCGGCACGGATTTTACTTACAGCTTCGGAAACGGTACCGTCCTCCTGAACACTTAAGACGAGCGGGTCCATAATGCCGCCGGCTGAATCCTCCAGGTAACGCATCAACTTTCCAATCTCCGCTGCATCGACCGCTTCTAAGCTATTTAGGACTTTTTGGCTGTTTTCAGCGGGCAATTCTGCAAGCAGGTCGGCAGCGTCATCCGAACCCAATCTCGATATCAAACGCTTGATTTCTTCCTCGGATAACAGCTCAAAAAGCGAAGACCTCGTTGCTTCATCAGACTTTTCCAGAACTTCCGCAGAAATATCCTCTTGTAATACATCGATTACAATGCGTCTTTGGTCATTATCCAGAAGCTCCACTGCTTCTGCTATATCACTGCTTCGCTGCTCAGCCAGAAGTTGCTCCAGTGAGGATGTATCATTCGCCTCAAGCAGTAACTCTATCTGCTGAAGCAATATTTGGCGAGATAGCTGTTCTTTTTGTTCGTCCACCATCGAAATTCCTTTCTTACAATAAAATAACCCAACATCAAACATTAAGCAAAGGTTTTTTATCTTGACCTGCGAATGCAAAAATTGGACCTTACAATATCGAGAAATCCGTTGGTACTATTATTTGAATAAATAACACAATAGCGTGACTGTTACTCCTGCGAAGTTTGTCCCTGCGAAAGCGCCCGGCAGGGGTCCGGGAAACGTTTACAAAACGGCTGGATGCCCGCTTTCGCGCCGAATCTAAACCACTAAAAGAGTGTTAATCAGCGCAAATTCGTGTCTAAAAGGTAAAATCGGTCAATTTGAGGGTATCAGAATTTATATGTCATCCCTATAAATGTCCAGATTTCGTCTCCAGTGTTTACCGAGTCCTCCCATGATGATTGATAGTATAGGCCTGGAGTGAATGTGAGATTGGAAGATAATTCAAATTCTGTTGAGATACCAAAGACGGCGTGTGACCAGTCGTGGTCTACAGCCGTACCATAAGCGCCGTCGTAGTATACTATATCTGTGGACAGATATAACATTTGCTCTGTGGTTACAGGTAAAATGTCCGATACGGCCAGGTCATAACCAAGTCCGAAAACATGTATCCAGCCGCTGGAGTCTCTAATGTCGGATTTACTTAATGCCGGCCATGTAGCTACAGCAGTATAGCTAGGAACTACACCGGCGGGACAAATATTTGGCCAGGAAAAAGCTGCATTAACCTCCTGCATATCGCCTGCCCTCCTCGGCTCATCGGGATAATTATCGTGTTCCCAACTAAGTGTGTAGTCAGTAGCATACCACTCACCTTCAAAAAGACTGTTATAATAATATAAGATGTAGTCTATCTCTTCTAAATTCTCAAATCCGCTTCTGTTGGCCCTTAACCACCAAACATCAACTCCAAAACCTGTCCCGTAGAGGTCAATGTCGATATTATGTTGAATGGCACTGTGGTTTTCAGGATAGGCATCTATTCCTAAATACATATACCTGCTGACATAAGATATTCCCAATTTTACACCCAGTTCATTTTCATCGGCTTTGGCAGGAACATCTGTGCTCAATAGAGTGGGTTATTCGGATAGGCTCTAAGGCACGTCTGTCACGAGGACTATGCCTTTCTCGTTTTTAACGAACAATCAGGGCAGAGTCCTTCGAGCTGGACTCGCTGATGTTGGATGGCAAAACCTTTGTGCTCGCTCTTTGCCATTGGAACAGTAAACTCTGTCAGGCAGTGAGTGTCTCCGCAGTCCGTGCAGGTAAAGTGAGGATGGCACTGCTCTTCGCTGCAGTTGTGGGCTAGTTCAAAATGCCACGTTCTTTTGCGCAGGAAGGCTTTATGAACGAGACAGGATTTTATGAGTTTTTCGAGCACGCGGTAGATTGTCACCTTGTTCGGGGTTTTATCTCTGAGTCTGGCAGCAATCTGGTTCTGGGTCAGCGGTTTGCTTGAGCTTAGCAGGACTTGTAGAATGGATTCTCTTTGTTTAGTCTGCCGAAGTTGAGCGGATTTCAGGAGCTGGTCAACTTTTTGTGTTAAATCGGCGGTTGTCATTGGGACTCCCTTTTGCCGCATTTGTCAGTATGCTTGTTCTTGTGCGGGTGGCTGTGGTGGGCATGGTCAGAGCAAAAACATGCATTAGTGAGTTCAAGGTCTGATTTTACAAACAGCAGCGGGAAGATAATGTCGCTGATGCAGCAGGGCAGCCAGGTTGCGATAAATAAAGTTACAAGTATGCCGAGAACGCCCACGGCCGTAATCTGAGACTGGATGTTCATCAGCAGGTACGAAGATGACGCCCACGTGCTAATTAAAATATGGCCGGCGTGAGGGAATTTGGTTCGCGGCAAAAAGAATGCAATGAAGATTCCCAGCAGGGCGGCGGGATTAACTATGTACCATTCCTCGATAAAGCCGAGGTGAATCCGATCTCCTTGTTGTTCGTCAGTAGCGTTAAGTGTATGCTCTTGCGAATCTTCCTCATGATGGAGCTCAACGTGGGTTGGGACATCGAGACCGAGTATTTCAGAGCCGATATGGGGTATGATGATGTCACTTAGCGTGGCGATACCGATTGAGCCGAAATAGCCGATAATCAATACCAGAAGAAAACGTCTCTTTGCTGCATGCATTCTGATCATTGATGCGGTTACAATCGCACTTAAAACCACGTGAACAGGATGAAAAATTGCGAACATTGCGTGTGTGCCGGCTCCGCTCATATTACGAAACAGTATCATAAAAAGGATGCCAATGACCGCACCAAAAGCTGTAAAAGGGGCGTGGCCTTTTAGTTCCGCAAGAATATGTTTTGCTTTCTCTTTTACCGACATTTTCTTATGGCCATATTTATTAGTAAAAAATAGCAGGTCTTATATGTATATGACTATTTTAACTAAATGCAACTAAGTTGCAAGTAGTTTTTTAAAAAATTGTATGTCTGGGAAGGGTGTTTTTGTAGGTTTTCGCTTGAAGGCGGATCGGAAAAGCGGTTGCGGATTTTGGGCTGAGCGGGTAAATTACATAGTCTGCCAGCATTGAATAATGAACGCAGAATATATAAGGCTGCCAAGACGTATAAAGATAAAATGAAAATTATCGAAAAACAATCGGATATTGACAAATTTCAAAAGGGCTGCGTGCTGACCATTGGCAATTTCGATGGAGTGCATATCGGTCATCAGCAAATCCTTAAAACAGCCAAAAGCAAGGCGTTAGAAAATAAAAGGATTTTAGCTGTGCTGACTTTCGAGCCGCATCCGCTTTCGGTTTTACGCCCTGAAAATCCCCCTCTTACTTTGACTCCTCTACCTTTGAAAAAGCATCTTCTTGCCGGCTTCGGTGTGGATTATTTTATAGTGCTCAAGAGCGAAGAGGAACTTTTGTCACTTTCTGCTTCAGATTTCGTCCAACAGTTTCTTGTCAAACAAATCCGGCCGTCACTGGTTGTAGAGGGGCACGATTTTAACTTTGGCAGCGACAGAAGCGGTTCGGTAAAAACACTACAGCAGCTAAGTAGACGGATGGGTTTTGAGGTGGTTGTGGTTGAGCCGAAGCAGGCAAAGCTGTCGGACGGATGCTGGATCAGAGTATCGAGCACGCTGATTCGCGATATGTTGGCTGCCGGTCGGGTTGCTGATGCGGCTGTTACAATGAAAAGATCTTATCGGCTTCTCGGCAGAACAGTACCAGGCCGGGGCAAAGGTAAAGAGCTCGGCTTTCCTACATTGAATATGGAAAAACCCGAACAGGTCATCTGCGCAGAGGGAGTATATGCCGGTACAGTTGAGATTGCTGAAAGTTTGGAGCAGCTTTGCAGGTCAAATGAGAAATTGCCGGCAGCTTTAAGCATCGGCAGTGCAGAAACTCTCGGTGAAGATAATCCGCTGATGATTGAGGCACATTTACTTGAAGAGCAACCCGGTGATTTATCAGCCAAATGGCTCGCTATAGATTTTGTAAAGTATATCCGTGAACAAAAGAAATTCGAAACGGAGAAAGAGCTTTCCGAACAGATGGCAAAAGACTGCGAAAAGACGGAGGAAGTTTTGAGAATGAATTAATTATACAAGAGTTCTTTGATAATAATTACCGAGGGCGTATAATTACTTGGTATGGGTATTAAAGATACAACTAAACAAGCCAATCAGATTTTGGTGGAGATATACAGGGGAATGTCCAGCTCATCCAAAGGTGACTTGATTTTTGATGCTTACAGGACCGGCAGAGAACTGGCAATGGCGGGTTTGCGTCAGCGATATCCAAAGGCAGACAAGAAAAAATTGTGGCATTTATGGGCACGAGGGCATCTTGGCGATGAGCTTTTCGAGCGAGTATACGGAGATATCCCTGATGAGTAAGGCTTTGGAATTGGAAATACTGAAAGACTTTACAGATATACTTGAATCTCTGGGGATTACTTATGTCATAGGCGGTTCGGTCGCCAGTTCTATCTATGGAAAAGTTAGGTTTACGCAGGATACCGACATGACCGTTGAGCTATTTGAAGACAAAGCCGATGAGTTTTTCAGGTTGGTCAGAACGGATTTCTATATCAGCTGGGACGCAATGCAACAGGCACTGAGGCAGAGAAGCAGTTTCAATGTGGTGCATCTGGAATCAGCATTTAAGATTGATGTTTTCATTCAGAAAGATACGGAATTCGAGAAACAATTATTATCAAGGCGCAGATTTATAAAGCTATCGGAGAGGTTTAAAAAAGCATTTTCGGTTGTTTTAGCTGAAGACATCATTTTGTTGAAGCTTAGGTGGTACCAGCAGGGCGGTCGCAGTTCAGAAAGACAGTGGACAGACATCTTGTCGGTGTTAGAGGTGTAAAAAAGATGAGCTTGATTTTGGGTACTTAAAGAAATGGTCGGCAATACTCGCAGTAAATGAATTGCTGGAAAGAGCAGCATCGAAGGCCGAATAGTTTTCAGTTTGCAAAAGAACGTGAAAAGGCAAAACAGATTTTAACCGCAGATGTTCGAAAGACAGGCAGTTTAAATTTATAAAATGGGACAGTAGTGATTTGTAACATTAACTTACGTTTATTCCTTTTGATTGCAGATATTCTTTAAGTTCCGGGATGTCAATTGTATGGAAATGAAAAACGGAGGCGGCGAGCAGTATGTTTGCGCCGGCCTGCGCTGCTTCGTAGAAATCCTCGGGTTTTCCTGCACCGCCTGAGGCAACGATTTTAGCCGAGCAGTTCTCAGCCAATGCCTTGATTAGGGGGATGTCGTAACCTGTTTTGGCGCCGTCGGTTTTTTTGCTGGTAGGCAGAATTACAGGGACGCTGAAGGAGTCGACTTTTTTTGCCCATGCCAGAGCATCTACACCCGTTGCGGTTCTGCCGCCGTCAATATATACCTCGTAGCCGGACGGCAGCGATGCATTGGCGTCCACATCTATAGCAATAGTGATTTTTTCTGCACCAAGCTCGGAAATCAACTGCCCGATAAGCTCAGGATTACGGTACGCAGCGCTGCTAACCGACACTTTGTCGGCACCGGCCTCTATCACCTCTTTGGCTATCTTAAGGTTGCTTATACCGCCGCCTACCGTAAACGGGATGGTGGTAACTTCTGAGACCTTTTTTACCACATCGACCATAGTCGCTCTGTTTTCCACCGTTGCCGTGATGTCCAGCAGAGCAAGTTCATCGGCGCCTGCATCGCAGTATGCTTTTGCGCACTCTACAGGGTCTCCCGCGTCTCGAATATCTACGAAATGGACGCCTTTTACGACTCGCTCGTTTTGCATATCAAGACAGGGCATAATACTTACTTTTTCACTCATTTTCTGTCCCCTTTTCAAAACCGACTTTAATATGTATTTGCGAAATTTTTTGAAACGATGATTATACCCGCTCGCTGGTTAAATGCAAACGTTTCGTTTGTAGTAACGAAAAAAATGCTTGAGGGCTTCTCCTGCGATCATCAATTTCTTGACAGGAACATATTTTTTGAGGAGAATGCTTTTTTATTTTCTAAATCAGGTGTCCTATGGTCTCTGAAAAGGATTTTCAAAAAGCAGTTAGTTTGATAAATGACTCGCACCAGGTATTAATTACCACGCATATACGCCCTGATGGTGATGCCTGCGGGTCTATGGTGGCAATGCAGCAGATGCTTACCGCTCTTGATAAAAAGGCCAAGCTCTTATTGCTGTCTCCGATTCCGGATTGGTATGAGTTTCTTTTTGACGAGGATATACCTTTGTTTGGTCAGGATGTTAGCTCCGACCAGCTAAAGCAGGGCGAATTCGACCATTTTGACCTCATAATCCTGCTCGATGTCAACAGCGACAATCAACTGCCCGGCTTTTGCGAATATCTAAAGCACAACGACAAAAAGGTTCTGGCTATTGACCATCATCTAACCGGCGACGGCCTCGGAGATGTGGAATTGCTCGACACAACTGCAGCCGCGACCGGACTGATTGTCTATGATTTATTTAGATACGCCGATTGGCCGGTTACAAAGCGAATTGCAAAGGCGTTGTTTATAGCCGTAGCGACAGATACCGGCTGGTTTCAGTTTAATAATACCGACGGCAGAGTGCATAAGGTTTGCGGCGAATTGATTGAGGCGGGTGCAAATCCCACCGAAATTTACCACGATTTATACCAGAATTTTTCCTATGAGAGGTTCAAACTAATGGTAGCAATGCTTAACTCACTTGAATTGCATCTCGACGGGCGTTTTGCCATTCAGCAGGTTACGCAAAAAGATTTCCAGCAATCCGGCGCTGCTTACAGCGATACAGAAAACCTCATCGATGAGTGCCGGCGGATAGGAACGGTACAGGCCGCTGTATTGTTAGTCGAAGCCGATGATGGGCGTGTTCGATGCTCACTGCGAAGCACAGGTGCTGTCGATGTCCGGGAAATAGCCTCTAAATTCGGCGGCGGGGGCCACAAAATGGCCGCCGGTGCACACCTGAAGATGACTCTACAGCAGGCCAAAGAAGCCATCAAAAAGGAAGTGCAAAAACAATTCGAATAAAAATAATTAGCTGCTGATGAATCCCGCTCCTCGGAGGGGCTCTTAGTAGTCCTTGAAATCCTTCATCCAGGGCGCCCACTCGTCCCAGTCTTCACTTGTGGCGCCTCCACATAAAGTATACTTATTGCAAGTGTCCCAAACCCATCCGCCGCCGTCCTTGGCAAACCGCAATGTCCATAGCTCTTTCAGGCCGACAGACCTGGCGGAAAAGTCCAGAAACAGCGCATTTGTCGTTCCGTTTCCGTGACGGTTCATACAGATACGGCCATACCCCACGCCATCACCTGTAAACGGTCTATCCTCAATAGGAGTAGGTTCTCCGACATATCCGCTTACCCAGGCCTGGCAAATGAATCCAATATGTATGCAGTCCATAAACAGGGGTATCTCATCTGCGCCGCTAACATTGACGGTCCGCCAGCAGTTTTCAAGAGGATAACCCCATGGTCCATCTTCTTGTTGCGGGGGCGGGTTATAACACCAGACATTTATCCCGTAGCTGCCAATGCCGCCTTCGGCGAATTCCACGGCACCCGGCGGTATCTCCCAGGCCCTGTCATTCCTGCCGAAAGATTCAATATTACCTCCCCATGTAATCGTCGCCATCGGGCATAAACGCAGCTGCTCGTCCTCGTATGAACTCATCAACAGAGACATCCAGCATTCACCAGCAGGCACGCCGATGTATGGGTTGTAATCCCACTTTTGATTATAGACCTCGTCTGAAATCGTAGAGCCGTCGTTGTCCTCGGCATACATCTGAAAAACCTTTCCCCACGTGCGAAGATTTGAAAGACAAACTAATTTTTTGGCCCGCCTGCGGGCGCCGCCGCTGATTACGCCGAGATTCATAAGTAAAAAGACGATACAAAACAAAATAACTGCCAAATCCATCCTCGTAAATCTGCTTTCGACTTTCATAGTTTCACCTCTAATTTCTTCAATCAGAGTTCAGCCAGCTTTCCGCCAGCATCGCCAAATCGTCCAAATCCACATAGAGATTTCTGTCTACATCGCTTATATAATAAATCTGTTCACCGGGATTGGGGCAGGGCAGTTCCTCTGTATAATAAGAGTAATCTTCCTTATCTGTACACTCGAGCCAGCGCTCAGCTAATAAAGCAAAATCGATAAAGTTCACAATCCAGTCACCTCTAAGGTCCTGCGGTCTATGAAGGTCGAGTTGGGGACCTTCGCAATCCTCGCCGCCAATCGCCCATACCGTATTATTGGCGTCGCTTACTATAAGCGTATTGTCCTGCGATATTACAGGGTAACTCAATTGTCCGTAACTCTCGAACCGTCCAAGTTCCCAGCCATTGGGGTCGATTACACAAAGGTATCCGTCGTCACTGGCTGTGTATATAAGGCCGTTATTTCCGATGGCCATAGTAAACCCGCCCATCATACCGAATCGTTTTATCCACTTGATAGTCCCGTTCGGCTCTATCGCCCGCAGATACGGGTCGTCAAAGCTTACATAGATTGTCCCGTCAGGACCGAGAGCCGGCTCCGACCAGTTCCATTCGCTTACGTTATATAGTTCTTTTAAACCATTATCTTGGTAAGTAAAATACGGCTCAAACCAGTTGGAATCCGTATCCGACATCTCCGTCGCCCAGATTATATTTCCGTTGTTTGCATCGATTGCATACAAATTCGCATCATAAACAGTATGACTCGGATATGGGCCATCAACATATACCTGTTTCACCCCGTAAATCAGCGCTTGATATATAATGCCGTCTTCTTCACTCAACACGGCTGATGCAAAAGGCCAGCCACCGAAGTTAAAATCGCATACCCATTTTATGCTTCCATCACTTCCATCGAGTGCATAAATGTTGGGGTCATATAGAGCGCCTATATAAACCGTGCCGTTGGAATCCACTGCGGCAGAGGCAAAGATTGAGCCGGTCTCAATCTCCCCCGGCCCGTCCGTCTGAAAGCTCCATAACTCGCTGCCGTCATCGCCGAGTGCATACAAAATCCCATCCTCCGAGCCCACATAAACTTCTCCATCCTCCGATACCGCAGGCGATGAAAATATAAAACCATCCGTATTATGTGTCCACCGTAGGTCGCCGTCTATATCGATAGCATAAAGTTTGCCGTTTTCACACCCCACATATATAGTCCCGTCAGGCCCGATGGTAGGCGAACTAAGGACCGGCGAATTGACATCGTAACTCCACAAAAGCAACCCATTGGCGTCTACTGTATATACCTTACCATCCTCACACGGTATATGCATCCTGCCGTCAAAGCCGATGGTAACACCGGCGGATACAGGCCCGTCCGTCTCTAATTGCCATTTCACGAAGCCAAGCTCAGGCCCGTTTACGTCACTCAAACCAGCCCGCTCAAAGTTCCCGCCTAATGTTTTCCATCGGCTATTCACCACTGGGCCGGGTGAATCGGAGCGAATGATAAAAAGACCGCTTTCTATACAGATAACTTCCGGTTCGGGCTCGCTGGGAATCGCCAAAAGCAGACATTCACTCGAACCCATTAAATCCGGTAACTGCCATACATAATCGCCGTCATCAACAACCATCATTGCAGCAGGAAGCCAGCCGCTTCCCCCGTCTGTACTCAAATAAATATCAACCGTTCCATCTATTAAATAGCTTGACCATTCGATTTCGTGGATACTGCCGGCCGACCAGACCTCACCGCCTTCGGGCTTGGTTACGATTAGTTCTGGAAAAGCGAATTCATCTGCACCAATATCAACGCGAAAATCCATTATCCGCCGCTGGCCGTCTATATCCACCTTTTGTTGGTAAATATCTAAAAGATTAGGGTCGCCAGCATTTATACAAGGTGAAGCTTCCTGAAGATGACAATCTCCGCATCCATTCATATCTTCAAGTAGTGGGTTGTCACCGAAATTACCGATTCCTCCCCAGCTTCCTGTCCAGCCCTGGACACAACTATAGGAAATATCGGGGTCATAATACCAGTTTATTTGGGAATCTTCATTCGGACCGGAGATGTCTTCATTATTCCAAAGAATGCTATCAGTTATTAACAGTTCGCCATCCTCACAATGTATTCCACCGCTATAGCGGCCTGCTGTGTTACAGCTTATTGTACAGTTATTAATTTCTGCTATGCTTCCGTAACAGTATATTCCACCACCATCGTAAGCTGCCGTGTTTTCTTTTATTACACAATTCTTCATTGATAACAGAGCAATATTACAATATATTCCACCACCATAGAGATCTGCCGTGTTTTTCTCTATTACACAATTCTCCAGCAACATCTCACTGTGGTCGGAATAAATACCTCCTCCAAATCCCCCTCCCGGTATAATGAATAAGCTTTCGTTTTCACGGATAATGCAGTTTTTAATGCGTGCATTGCTTCCCCCACAAAAGATACCACCTCCCCCCCCAATTAATACTAAAATTGTTTGTTATTAAACAATCACTGATAACCGGACTCCCGCCAATGCAAGAAATACCTACGCCTTGTTGGTGGGAAAAGTTATTGGTTACTATACAGTTGGTAATAGTTGGACAAGTGTAATCCTGCTCCGAACAATCAACGAGGACACCGCCGCCCCTGCTGCTATTGCCGTCTGTTATAGTAAAGCCCTCTATGTTTGGACCTGGATATTCAAAATCACAATCATGAGAATATACCTCAAACCCACGTCCAACATTATTGCAGTCGATAATACAGTTATTCGGCCCGTTCTCACTGCGGACTGTAATTGACTTAGAGATGAGAATATCTGTGTTTCCTTCGCCTGTATAAACACCATCGGCAACAATTACCGTATCACCGCGGCCTGCTGCATCTACGGCCTCCTGAATGGTTTCATATTGACTCGGCACAAGCAAATCGGTTGCAAAGGAAAATGAAACTGATATCGACAATATGAGAATTGCGAAAAAAATTGTTCTCTTCATTGCTTTCTCCTTATGTTAAAGGGCTGCTCACAACCATTTATCCTCGCTGTAAACCACAACTTTTATTGGACTATAAGTATAATCAAATTTATTTATTAATGCATGAAAAAAATCATAATTTTAATTAAAATATTTCTATTTCAAACTGTAAATATTCTATATGTCTATACAAGACAAAGGTATACGAAATATAAAATTTTCTTTAATAAAAAAAAGGTTGTCTTAAATTATCGTGTAATAGCTGGTTTCTCACACTGTTGTTACATTATAAGCGCAGTAATAACAAATTGTTATGAAATAGAAAAGTTTCGTTGTGCAAAAGATTTTTCGAATGTAATGGTGTAAAAGGAAGTTACTCGAAAAGTGCAATGCGGAAATATAGGTATATTTCTCTAAACTCAGCTTAATTTTGAGTTCTTTGCTGTATATCACTGCCTGTACATAAATGATGATACCACAATAGCAGTATTGACTTGACTTTTGCCTTGCAATTTGGTATAAATAAATATGCAGGTTGACCCCTGCGGTGTACGTCTTAAAAAGTATGATTTGAAAAAACCGATACCCGTAACTGAGGGAAGTCAGGCCTTGTTGTATCGGGAATGCCTACTTAGATAGGACTTTCGAACGCAAGCAACGATTGCCCACCTGGAAATACCGGGTTTTCTTCAAACGCTTTTTTACGGCATTGCGGGGGCGGTAACCTGCGTGGAATAAAGGCCTGTTTATACAGGCCTTTTTTTGTGCCTTAAATGAAAGCGCTAAAAGACTTCATCAAACACAATGAGCCCTAAATTATCGGACGCTCAGTACTTTCCATATTTGCCCTCCCTTCGTTTTTGCTCTTAAGCCAGGGAATTTATTTGTCGATGAAGAAACAGATGTAGCGCTTTTCTAATTTATTTTCGGCAGCGGTTATTGTCGAGATTTATATTTGACAGAGGTCTAAATGGCGAAAGTGCATGATTTTATGGTTTTACCCACGCTGCCGGAGCCACTGAAGGATTTGGATTTCTTGGCCAGAAATATGTTCTGGTCCTGGAATACCGAATTTGTAAAGCTCTTCAAACGCATTGATGGAAACTTATGGAATGCCTGCGGCCGCAATCCCGTCAAGCTTCTGGGCAGCGTTTCACAGATGCGTCTCGAAGCGCTGGCGGAAAATCAGGGTTTTCTATGCGAATACCGCCGAGCGGTGGAAAAACTTCAATCATATCTTAATGCTGATACATGGTTTGAAAAAGCTTGTGGAGAAAATCCCAGGCCGGTTATTGCATACTTTAGTGCAGAGTTTGGTATTCACGAATGCCTGCCTTTGTATGCAGGCGGATTGGGAATACTGGCAGGGGACCACCTGAAGAGTGCTTCGGACCTGGGAGTACCTTTAGTAGGAGTTGGGCTTCTTTATCAGAAGGGTTACTTCCGTCAGTATTTGAATATTGACGGATGGCAGCAGGAAGTTTATGTCGAAAATGATTTCTATCAAATGCCTGTAGAAGTGGTTCGAAGAGATGATGGCTGTCCATTGACCGTGAGCGTCGATTACGCACGAGGGTCTGTAACAGCTCAAATATGGTGCATTTCCGTTGGCAGGGTAAAACTGTATCTTCTTGATACCAATATGGCCGCTAATTCGCCTGAGGACCGTATGATTACAGCAAGTCTTTACGGCGGAGACCGCGAGATGCGAATACGTCAGGAAATTATGTTAGGTATAGGCGGCTTGCGTGCGTTACTCGCTTTGGGCTTAATCCCGACCGTTTGTCATATGAATGAAGGCCATGCTGCATTTATGGCGCTGGAAAGAATCCGGCAGTTACGCAAGGAGACAGAAGTGAGCTTTGAGCAAGCCCTCGAAGCGACAAAATCGGGCAACGTCTTCACAATACACACTCCTGTAAAGGCCGGCCTCGATGAGTTTACGGTCGAATTGATGGACAAATATTTCAGCGGCTATTTACCTGCTCTGGGAATAAAAAGAGACCAGTTTTTGGCTTTGGGACGAATTAACCCCGCCAACAATAGTGAGCCGTTTAAAATGCCCGTTCTGGCATTCAAGTTGAGCTCTTATCGTAACGGTGTTAGCAAGCTCCATGGGCAGGTATCCAGGAGGATGTGGTCGGCTCTTTGGCCCGGCCTGCCTGAGAAGGAAGTCCCGATAATTTCCGTTACAAACGGCGTCCACATAAAAAGCTGGCTTTCTGGTGAGATGAACTCTTTATTTGAAAGCTATCTGGGTTCGAATTGGGCCCAGGAAGCTACTGATAAAACATTATGGAATAACATTGACCAGATTCCTGATGCCGAATTTTGGCGAACCCATCAGCGAAGCAAGGAGCATCTGATTGCTTTTGCTCGTCAACGGCTTAAAGCTCAAATTCAACGGCGAGGTACATATCATACCGAATTAAACTGGGCTGAAGAAGTGCTCGACCCGGAAGCCCTGACAATCGGCTTTGCCAGAAGGTTTGCAGCTTATAAACGGGGCAATCTTCTGCTTAAAGACCCTAAGCGTCTTGTTAAGCTGCTCAGCAACGCTGAGCGGCCTGTCCAGCTTGTTTTCAGCGGTAAAGCGCACCCTCGCGATACCGAAGGAAAAGAGATTATTCGTCAGATTATCCATTTTGCTTCTCATTATAATGTCAGACGACGGGTCGTTTTTCTGGAAGACTATGATAGCAATGTGGCAAGAGTGTTGGTTCGCGGTGTTGATGTCTGGCTTAATAATCCTCGCAGACCTATGGAGGCAAGCGGCACAAGTGGTATGAAGGCCGCTGTTAATGGGGCGTTGAATATGAGTACTCTGGACGGCTGGTGGTGTGAGGGTTATTCAACACAGAGAGGATGGGTTATTGGAGCGGGTGAGGAGGATTATGAAGACCCCGCATATCAGGATATTGTGGAGTCCCAGTCGATTTATAATATTCTCGAAAATGAGGTCGTCCCGTTATTTTATACACGTTCAGCAGATAATTTGCCGCGCGCCTGGATACACAGAATGAAAAATTCTATAAAGGGAATATCCCAGCAATTCAGCACACACAGGATGATTGCTGATTACACAAGAAGGTTTTACATTCAATCTGCGGCGAGATGGCGGTATCTGAATCAAAACTCTATGGCCAGGGCAAAGGAGCTTGCAAACTGGAAATCGAATATGAAAAATACATGGTCTGAGCTTGATATTAAGAACGTTGATATAAAAGTAAAAGATGGAAAAACGGATGTGAAATTAGACCCCAGAAGGCCGCAGCTTAAAGTCGGACTGAAACTGAATGTCAGGGCTTTGCTCAATCTTGGCCGTGTTGGGCCGGACGATGTTTCGGTAGAGCTTTACTATGGGGCCGTTGATGCCTGGGGTAATATTCAGGATGGTTCGGTTGTACGACTGGAAGTTGAAGAGCCGGCTCCAGACGGCAGTGAGTATTGGTTCGAAGGAACACTTGCCTGCAAGCAGTCCGGACGACAGGGACTTACTGTGCGAGTATTGCCAAAACATCCGGATTTAATCGGCCATGAACAGGGGATGATTCTTTGGGAATCTATGGCTTCGGAGAGCGTTTTGACCGCGCGTTGAGTGGTAGGTGAACACACCTTTACGAGACTACAGAATTTAGGATTGAGGAGCTGACGAACCTTGATTAGCTGGGAGGGTTTTGTTCATTCTCTTTTTTACTCATGAGCTCATATAATTCATCGGCAGAGGTCGCCTGTTCTATGCTTTGTTTGAATTTATCGTCAAGCATCAGCTTGCTTATACTGGCCAGGGCTTGAATATGCGGGCCAGTCTGGTCGGTTGGAGAAACCAGCAGGATTATGATTTTTACCGGCTTACTGTCGACGCTGGCAAAATCAATCGGCTCCTCTGTGATTCCAATGGCCATCACAAGCTCCTTGACCTCTTTACACTTGCCGTGCGGGATGGCAATTCCTGAGCCGATTCCGGTGCTTCTTGTTTTTTCTCTTGTTAAGACTGCATCTAAAGCGGCTTGTTTATCTGGTAGTTGTCCGTTCGTATCCAGCAAATCCACAAGTTCCAGTATCGCAGATTCCTTGTCAGCGGCCTGCAGCGGAACTTTTATACACGCCGGCCTTACTATTTGTGTTAGAAGCATATTTATAAACCCCGGTATATTATCTACTGCCAAAAGTTATTGTAAAACCAAGCAATATACTCGGACATATCTTTAGATGCAATAACTTTAAAGAAAAAATTTGAACCAGCCGTCGAAAGTTTGAATTGGGTTTGCTTTTCCCGAGTTTGCGAAGTCGTTCATTTTCATAATCCTTTCTTAAAACGAAGCTTACATTTATTTGAGCGTCCGGCAAATTGGGTTTGTTTTGCATAATTAGTTAAAAATGGTCGCGCTTAATTCTTTGTACATGGTTCGTTGGCTAATTTGTTAAATGGGATTTCACATTCGGTATCGAGTTTTTTGATGAGGTTGAGCCGTTGAAGTTCGAGTATTGTTCTGTATAGACTGTGCTCTAATCGGCGTTCATACATTAAAAGACGTTCGAGGACCCTTGAATATGAGAAGTCCTTTATGGCCAAGCTGCCGAGAGCCAGATTTGGGTCTGATTTGGAAGGTTTGCGCAGTTTTTCTATAAGTTCAGGAAATGGGCTGAAGTTATTATCTTTGTGCAGGGCGTCGATTGTCTGGTTCTGGATGCATGTGGCGCGTTTTAGGCGCCAGGAGAGGTTGACAATGCGCTCGGCGAGCATAGATTCCATAGGTGTAGCGGGGGCCAGTTCGGCGAGGAACTGGTCTCGGTAGAGGTCGAAGTCGGCCCCCGGCTTTCCGAGCTGATTACGGCCTGACGGGCGGATAGGCCGTGAGTTATGGCATTCTGTGAGACGATGGCCTTGCCGCGGGGGGTGCGTGGGCCAGTCGATTTTTGGGCGTTACGACGGTTGGCGAGGATTTGGGCTTCGGTAGACATGTAAAGTATCTCCTAATTTTATTATTCACTTTATTTATGATACTCGTTTTTGGGCGGTTAAAAAAACGCGCCCCTCTATATTAGGGCGAACTTGTGCATTTGGTCGATAATTCGGGAATTTTTACAATTCAAAAAAACGCAAGTGCTTGTGGGATAAGGAGATAAAAATTTTCAAAATATTTAATTTTTGGTATTACCCCCCTGCGCATTTGGTCGACCATTCCCCGCACTAATTAGGCGTGAGTTAGTACTCGATAAGTGCGGGGCAGGCGTATGTCGATGATTGAGCATGGTACGAGAGGACAGTAAGAAGCCAGAAGTGACCAAAAAGTGCGTTTTTTTTACAGTTTTACACGCCATTTTGGCTTTTCGTTGTACTTTGGTTGTAAGGATTTTCTTCACTGAATTACAGCTACAAGGTGTTAATTTCGGCGTTTGCGTTTGAAAGATGATTTTGATATTATCGTGGCATTGGAAGGCTTGGTTGTATAGCTAAGCGTTTAATATGGGAAATGTCAGATAAAATGAAGAGATGTGTTAATTCATAGGGGGATTGAAATAGTTGTATCCATAAATAGAAAGGATAAGACATATGAATACATTTAATCCTCAACAATCAATTCGTCGTGTCTGCCCTAATGTTTGTTTAATCTCTATGCTGCTGCTTACGATTTTTACCTTCTCGCCTCGAGGAGCGTTCTGCCAATCAAAGCGCATCGATGTGTCGGATATTGCCAAAATGGTCAGACTCAGCGACCCTCAGATCTCACCAGATGGGAAGATGATTGTTGTGGTAGTATCAAGGCCAAATTTCAAAGAAAATCGCTATGAAAACGAATTAGTTCTGGTCGATATTACAACAGGCGCGAAGCGAGTTTTGACATACGAACGCCCGCACGTGTGGTATCCTCGATGGTCGCCCAGTGGCGACCGTCTCGCATTTCTGGCACCAGATAAAAAAGAAAAGCCGCAGGTCTTTGTAATGCCGATGAATGGAGGTGATGCAAAACGTATCACGAATGCGCCGCGCTACGTCAAATTTTTTGCCTGGCGTCCTAATGGGAAGGAACTAGCCTTCGTCGCAGAGGATGAGCCGGAAGAAAAAACAGGCAAAGAAAAGCACAACAAATCGTTCGAGGTCGGCGATAATGTCTATTTGGCCAAGGAATCCCCTATATCCGCGCATATCTGGCTGGTCTCCGCCGAAGGCGACACAGCCAGACGATTAACCTCTGGACTTGAATGTGTCTCAAAAGAACCGATAGATTGGTCACCTGATGGCAATTCCGTTGTTTATATTAGTCAGCCGCGACCCCATACAGGTGAGGTAATCCACGAGCTTAAGAATCTTGATGTTACTACAGGAGCCCAGCACACTATCGTTCCCGGCCCCGCATTCCTTGACTACCCTAAGTTCTCGCCTGACGGGAATTACTTGGCCTATCATCGTCCTGTGGGGCCGGAGCCTTGGTTCAATCCAAATGCCATCTTTATTTTGCCAACATCCGGAGGCGAAAGTGTAATCGCGACTCCAGATATCGATCGTGACATCTCGGGCTATTGGTTACCCGATAGTAAGTCCATTCTGGCCGTCGGTTTCAACCGTACCCGAGTGTCAGTATGGCTCCAACCACTTGGTGGTTCTCCTAAACAACTTAACCTTGGTATGGTTGACCCGTCATCGCCTATCTCGGTCGGAAGTGACGGTCAACTTGCATTCATTGGAGTTGAACCAAAACGTCCACCTGAGCTCTATTACATGCCGTCGACAGACTTTTCACCTAAACGCCTGACGGCTTTCAATGCTGAGTTGGCCTCACGTCACCTCGGTTCGGTAGAGTCCATCTCCTGGGAAGGATCCGATGGGTTTGAAGAAAACGGCGTTTTGTTCTATCCGCCAGATTTTGACAAGAACAAAAAGTGCCCATTGGTCCTACTGATCCATGGTGGTCCGATGGACACTTCTACTTTAGGGTTCGGGCCTTTGGCACACGTCATGGCTGCCCGGGACTGGATCGTGTTCAGTCCAAACTATCGTGGCAGTAACAACATTGGCCGGAAGTTTCAGCGTGCAATCATAAATGATGCCGGCGATGGTCCTGCCCGGGATGTGATGGCGGGAATCACAGCGGTCAAAGCCCGCGGTTTTGTCGACGAAAACCGCGTAGCTGTGTCGGGATGGTCATATGGTGGATTCATGACCACATGGCTTATCGCCCATTATCAAGGCTGGAAAGCTGCCGTTGCCGGAGCCGCTCTCACCGACTGGTTCGACTCGTACAATCTTGCCGATTCAAATGTATGGTACGGCTATGGCCTGGGAGGGTCTCCCTGGCTAAATAACAATGCACAAGGGTACTGGCAGCAATCGCCTATTTCTTATGCTCCTAATATTCGGACTCCAACTCTGATTTTATCCAATACAGATGATCCGGTGGTGACCGTGACGCAATCGTACAAGCTCTACCATGCGCTCAAGGATAATGGCGTTCCTGTTCAGTTCATCGCTTACCCCATCCCAGGACACGGTCCTGGGGACCCAGTGCATCAGCAAGATGTTTTTCAACGGTGGATAGATTGGATCGAGCGACATTTTGAGGAGTCACACCCAAGCGAGAAGTAATGTTCAATCAGCCCTTCTGGCAATGGGACCACTGACTAATTATAGAAAGGAGATTTACAAATCGCTGAGTTTTCTAGATGTGTCAAAATCTGAGAATGCGCAACGAAACCGAGAGAATCACTTTTCAAATTTGATAAAACAGAAGCAACCACTTACTGTTGAGGAAAATCTGGCGTTTGTATTAGAGCGTATTATAAATGCTGTGTACAGAGTCAATGCGGACCAAAGTAACAAACTCGAAGATGTATTTAAAAAGATAGAGCTAGATATCGTTAGTGTTGAACTGATAGACCTGATTAAAAAATACAAGAAGTTGAAAAGGAAGAAATAGATTCCTCCCTTCCCTTCGGTTGTACTCAGGTGAAACTTCTGCGCTCGGAATGCCCCCGCTTATATTGAGGATTAGTCAGAGTCAGCAGCACGTGACCCCCCAAGGTGTGGGGAAATAAAAAAGAGAAAAAAATAGTTGGCTGTCCCTATTTTTTGTTCGTTTTAGTCATATATTTGCTGCATTTCCGCTTTTTTCATATTAGTTTATCTTATACTGTATCAATTGGCAATAATTTACAGTGTTTATGCTTGATTTACAGGCGTAATCGATGTATCATCTTACTGCTTTTGACAACTTAGGTTGTAGTCGAAAGCGGAGACAACTGAAACAAGTAAAACCTTTTTAAGGTACTTTTTGGCGTCGAGGTGAAGTTGTTGGGCTGGATGTGTCCGAAGTTAAAAATGCGTGGGACAGGGCAAAATAAGCTACTAAATCTATCTTTTTATTAAACAAATAACATTATAAAGCCGCTTACTAAAAGTGTCTTTTTTGGAAATATTATTAAGATATGCACTCAGATAGCCATTGACTGTGTTCTTATACTTAATTATGCCACATAAGTCATGCTGTGCATATTGATTAAGATGAATTTTGACACACTTTTGAAACAGTGAATTGATGCTGTTGAAAGGGTGGTTTGGATAATAATTGAAGAAAAGGCTCTTAGAGATTGAGCAAGCAAATAATTTATTACAAGTGTGAAAAATGAAAAAGCCGTTTTTAGTTAGAAGCGCCATTGTTGCTTCACTCGGCGGACTGTTATTTGGTTTTGACACAGCAGTTATCTCTGGTGCCGAACAGGCACTACAGGAGCTGTTTTCGGGAACTTATGATTTCCTTGCAGAAGGTATGAGTTCTTTTGGTTTCCTGGGAAAAATTAGTTTCTGGCACGGCTGCACAACAGCAAGCGCATTGATAGGGACTATCCTCGGTGCCTGGCTTGCAAGTAAGCCATCAGATACTTTCGGAAGGCGTAAAACACTTTCCGGGCTGGCAATTTTATATTTTGTCTCCGCAGTTGGCAGCGCACTTGCATGGAGCTGGGGATCATTTGTTATAGCAAGGTTCATTGGAGGTTTGGCAGTTGGAGGTTCCTCTGTTGTAGGACCAATTTATATTGCCGAGATATCACCCGCAAAAAGTCGAGGTCGTCTGGTAGCTTTACTGCAGTTCAATATTGTTCTGGGTATTTTGCTGGCGTTCCTTTCCAATTACATTATTGGAGCTATGAGTCTGGGCGAAATTGAGTGGCGATGGATGTTCGGTGTTGAAGCCTTCCCTGCTGCTGCATTCTTCCTGTTTTTGTTTACAACCTCATTAAGTCCACGTTGGTTGATGACTAAAGGCAAAGCAAATCAGGCCCATGCTGCCATGGAAAGACTTTGTGAAGATAATATCGAACAGGAGATGAAAGATATTCAGGAGTCGCTCGACTTGGCTCATCATGCTGGCAAGGAACCGTTTTTCCGCATGAAATATATCAAACCTATTTTGCTGGCGTTTCTAATAGCGGCATTTAATCAACTTTCTGGTATCAATGCACTGTTATATTATTCTAAGAGAATATTTGAAATGGCAGGTGCAACTGGTTCTTCCGCCCTGCAGCAGAGTGTGATAGTAGGAGCAACCAATCTTATATTCACAATGCTGGCAATGACGATCATCGACCACTTCGGACGAAAAAAACTTATGTTGGTTGGTTCAGTAGGATATATCCTGAGTTTGGCGACGGCAGCATGGGCCTTTCATGCTGAGATGGGCGGAATGATCGTCCTGATCAGCTTTATAGTGTTTATCGCATCCCATGCGTTTGGGCAGGGTGCTGTCATATGGGTTTTTATAAGCGAAATATTCCCGACCCGTATTCGTGCAAAGGGCCAGGCCCTCGGCTCATTTACTCATTGGTTCATGTGTGCATTAATAGCATGGACATTTCCAATGATGGTTGGCAAACCTGATGCACCCGGCGCCAATCAGGCTGGCGGACGAGTATTTGCATTTTATGCTGCGATGATGGTGCTTCAATTGCTCTGGGTTATTTTCATGATGCCTGAAACAAAGGGGGTTCCGCTTGAGCAAATCCAGAAACAACTTGGTATCGAATAATTTCTCAATTTAGATATCATCTTAGAGGAATGAAATAAGCTTGTATGTTGTTGATTTATGTTTCGCAAGCCAAGTGGGGGTCCAAAAATCGTGAGTGTCATCGCCCGATTGATATGATATCATTCATAGTTTATCGGTTAGTATTTCAAAAAGTCCGAAATCGCAAAGAAACTTTATGTGAGCGTACTTAGAGGGGGAATTATGAAGAATCTGGGAGAGATTTATATCGATATGTTGAATGCTGGCGCTTATCCAGATTATGATGAGGAAGACATAAAAAAGATTGTCGATTGTTTATATAAAAAGGGATGCAAAAAATATGCAGATACAATTTGTAATGTGTATGGAGAAGTGGGTTATTATTTTTTGAGAGCACTTTACGAAGATAATGATAGATGAGAAATCTGTCATGAGGGGGTAAGCCCTCGAACATCCTTCGGGCAATAATAATATCAAAAATCAAAACGCAAAATATAAAAATGATGAGATTGCCGCCCATTCGACTTCGTCAAATCGTGAAATGTGTTTATTTGCTTGTTATGCAGATATATTTGAGGATTCTAACAAGAAGTTTTGGTGTGCCGGGGAAGAAGTTTTCAAACGGCTGAATATCCTTAACCTCGGGCCGCTCATCTTTATCAAACTTTATGCCGGGACAGCCAGCATCATAATACAGCCTGCCGTCTATGTTATACCAGGGATATTCCCGACAGCCCTTTGGCCTGGCTGCGTAGCGGGAGCACAAGCCGGCCTTAAGCACACAGCAGATACCATTTTGGGACTTCACAAATAAAGCATTCCGCCTGGTTATGATTGCTTCGGAACCGATTCTTTCAGCTTCCTGGCTTGTTACCGCCGGTCCGCCAAAATACTTGCAGCATTCGGCGCATTTCTCAGCCAAGCAATCAAGTCGCATCGGCTTATCCGCCGGCGCCAAATGCAGCAGGCCGGCCCGGCGGCCTTTGATAACGTTTTTCAGGAGTAACCAGTCCATCATTTCTGCTCCGATTTTCTTAACCAGTTAGCTGCCAGGCCGATGCCGAGAAGAACCGATGAGATAACAAGGCTGCAGACAGGCGCCAAAAAGACAAGGTTCGTATTTCCCGTGAATCTTCCGTATATTGCGGCGCCCCATCCGGTTACGAAACCTGCGGATACGGCCGCCGCCGCCCAAAAGGACAAATTTTTGAGCCGTTCTCTTTTAAGGAGCAAAGCTGAAATCACAATGGGACAAAGTCCGACCTGTGCCCCGTATAATGCAAAAACCAAATCCGCTATGGAAAAACCAGCATTTGAGAGTATCCCAACGAAAATAATGGAAAGTATGGCTGTTATAATAAGGATGGCCCTGGAAAGGTTCAACTCACTTTTGGACTCAACTTTTTCTATTAAATGGTGGTTTCTGATACGGGAGAAAATATCTGTATAGAGAGTATGCGAGACGGCTATCAACTGGGTAGAAGCGGTGGAGAGCATTGCGCCGTATAAGCCGAGAACTGTTACAAACAAGACGCCGAGTGCGAGCACGCCTTTGGTTTTGCCGATTGTGCCGAGGACAGACAGCAGAGGGTTAACGCCTTGCTGCGGCTCGGCTATCATAAAAGCGAAACAGGCGAGCAAAGCGAGAATCCCCCACGTCGCCGCAGCGCTGAAAACACTCTTCCATAATCCCGCCAGGACCGTTTGATCCTTTTGTGCGCCGCCTATTCTCTGCCATAGACTCATATCCGAAATATACGTGGGGACATTTATAACAAAAATGCCCAAAAGAAAGGGCACAAGGCCTTCTCTATATGAAAAAGTGAGTGTGGCGGCAGGAATTTTTATAAAGTTTTCGGTCCAGCCGCCGTGAGTAAACACATAATATAAATAAAAAGCGGGCAGCGAAAACAATAGCAACCAAATAGAGACCATTTGTATCCTGTCGGTTACAATTACAGCCCGAAAACCGCCCACACCGGTATAGACAAATGCGACGACTGAAAGAAGAACAAGGACAATCCAGGGAGGGGTATTCGGAACCAGGCCTGCAAAGAATTTGGAACCGACGGTGAGCTCGACGGCAAACGCACTTAAGAAACCCAGACTTGTGCATACAGCACCGACACAGGAAAGGGTCTGAGAATTGAATTCTTTTCCCAGGAATTCATGCAATGTCGGACGATGGTCGTAGACAGCTATGCGCTGCAAGATTTTTTTTGCAAAAAACCTTACTACCAACAAACCAGCGGCGGTGGTGAGCATCGTCCAGAACAGCCAGACGCCGAGGTTTCGCGCCAGTTCGAAAAAGGCCATTACAACAGTAGCCAGCGAAATAGTGGTCGCTACTGTGCTGGATGCGAATTCGGATGAGCTTTTTACACGCGCCTGGCCTTTAAGTGCAAGTGGAAGTAAATCCGCTATTCCTTTTGTGTGGCGTCCCTGAGTCAGGCCGACAGCAATGTAAATAATCAACGCCAGCAGAAGTGAGGTTATAACGATTGCGCTCATAATCGATTCGAACAGTTTTCATCGAGCCGCAGCTCGACGTTAATCCTTTCTTTAAGCCCTTGAGGGACATCAGCATATTTGCCTTTGGCAATATCAACGAGCGCTTTCAGTTCCGGGCCGGGATATAATTCCACGTTCCAGCCCTGCTCGGACAATGCACTAAATACTGCGATTTCCTCCAGAAGATATTGTGACGAAAGCATAACGGCCTGCTCGGTTTCCACGGCGAATTTTCGGTTTTGTCTGAGCTGTCTTTTCACAAAGTAAAACGCATCCCTTTCGACCGAGGTTCTGAAATCGGAATCCGATGCAAAAAGATTGTCCAGCTTGTTTTTCGCTTTGTTGAACTCGGCGGTCTTTAAATGTGACTTCCATCTTGTAAGATGCACTTTTTTGTCAGTCATTTTTTCAAAAAGCCCGCTCGTCTGCTGTATAAAGGCGTCACCAAGTTGTTGGGCTTTATTTGACGCTTCATCAGTATCCAGGCCGGCAAAGATTTGCTCATTAAAGCGCCATAAATAGTCGCCAACAACAACTAAAGATTGTTCAAAATTGTCGGTCATCCACAATAACAATGCCTCTAAGGATTTGCCCTGGAAGACAGAGTTGTCAAGACTGATACCCATATAGGAACGCCTGTATGAAAAAAGCTTTTCTTCGGTTACCTTAGGCGTTGTTGTTACTATCCTGACCGAATACAAATTATGATTTTCCGGGTTTGAATTCAATTTCATTGCATAGTTCTCTGATATTGATTAATTTTTCACAGGTTTCGTCATAGGCCAGAGACGTGCCATAAATATCTGCGGCATTGGAACTTACAGTTGCATTATCTATAAAGAGGACCACATAGCCGCTTGTCATAATATAAGTCCAAAGGTTGTTCATCGGGATATCTGTGTATTTTAGAATTTCATCGAATTTGTCTGTATAGTCGGCGCCGAGTACAATGCTGAGCTTTTCATCAAAAGTTTCGTCGAAGCTTTCAAGCTCCCTCTCGTATTTTGCGCGCTCGTTTTCAAATTTGCTTCGAAGCAGCTCTTTGATTTGTTGATGCATTGATTTGTCCTGAAGCTGTGATTTGTCACGATGAATTATAATCATTTTTCTGAAATTCTGCTGCCAAAGGAAAGAAAAATCAAAGGTATTGACATCGAGGACCACTTCCGGCTTTCGTACGATTCCGATTATGTCAGAGATTCTGTTTTTATGCAGCATTTCCCATCTGGCCAACTCCTCGGCTGTTACACGAGGTGTGATATTTTTAAGATTATCTATCAACTGTAAAACGGTGTCCAGATAAAACGGAGCGACCCCATGCAGGATGTTGCCGATTTTATCATACAACTGTCCGGTGAGAGGATGCTGATAGGTCGGTGCCATAAAATTATCAATCTGTTCAGCGGTAAGATTAACCGGCTCTGTTGTTAGAAATTTTGTCAATTCATCTTCGATTCCGTCAGATACGATTTTTTCAGCAACCTCTGAGGGTTTGCCGTTTTTGATTACATCCCAAAGTGCGTCCAGTTTTTTCAGTATTTCAGATAATGCCGGGTTTGCTTCAATCAGCATATCAGTGGTGGTGTGCATATCTGCAATTGAGCTTTTAGCTGAATCGAGGATTTGTATCGCAACCATTATTTGGCAAAGTGGAACAAATTCAATCGTCTCGAATGTCTGCACGATTCTAATTGCTCTGGATGGTTGCAGAATTGCAGAGCCGGCCTCAATCATTCTGTAATGTGATGCCGCCAGGCCCAGTCGAGAAGCTATCTCTGAAGAGGAAACTCCGCCCATTCTGTCCCTCATATTCTGCATTACCAGGCCGAGTGTCTGCGCTAATGGATTTTTAAACTTTTTTGCCATACATTTTTCTCACATTCAGCTTCTTTTGCCTTTGTATAACGGCAGATGCACAAAGCATATTATTTTGAATTATAAACGTTCGTGCAAAAATTATCAAGCTAATATGCAAAATAATTTAGTCACAAGCCAAATTTCTTTCCGTCATAACTCCTTATCGGACTTATGTTTATAACACTTAACTTAAAAAAGCAAAATAAATATGACAAATATGAAAAAATTACTTGACTTTTCAACATTTCCCTCGTAGTATACCAATAGAGTTCCGGATAAGATTTATTTTGGCTACCAAAGATAGGAAAGAAATGATGATGGCCGAAAAGAATAAAAAAGCGGATATTCAAATCGGGAAAAAATTGCAGCCTTTGCTTAGGGCCTATCTGAATAACCAAATCTATTACGGCCGGCTGCAAAGTACGATTGATGCGTTGTCGAGTCAAAATCGTCCTCAAGGTAGCTTTGGCTACACCTGCGGCGATTTTGCCCCTGCCACCCTGGCCTCGAACTTTTCGCTCGGCCTCATAACGACGTGGTTATTCGGACAGTCTCTTAATACATCAATCACAGCCCTGACCGACAACACAGCATATTCTATTCAGAGACAGCGAGCCAACATTAACATCATTTCGCTCAGAGACAATAGAGCTATCCCTATCGTTTTAGTTCAATCACAAGTCAGCAAATGGCCAGTAATAAGTTTTGACAAAAATTCAGAGAAAGGAGGTCCTATGAAAAAAGTACCATTATTTTTAATTGAAACATGTATGGCTTCCAAACATAAACAAATAATAAAAGGAACCGGCAATGTTCCAGGTCAGGTTAAGAGCTGTTCTTTCACCCGTCAGAGATGGAACAAAACGCCGGGAAAGGGAGGTGCATTATGTCAGCACTAAGAAAACAACAATTTGTTAAAGTTATTTTTGCAGCATCTGTCTTAGTTTTACTTGTTCTCACCGAGCCAATCATTGCGAAGGAGAACAAGAGAAGCAGGAGTAGACCACAAACAACAAGACAAAAAACTCAAAATGTTACAAAGAGTTCTTCTTCGCGTCCTCAGCGTTCGCCGCGGATTCAACAATCCTCGCAAAGAAGCCGACCGCAAAGCACTACGCGCATCAGAGTAAGTTCTCCAAAGCCGCAAACCGTAAGCAGACAGCGAACAAATATCAGCACCAGAAGTTTTAATCAAAGACAGCCAATGCAACATCAACAACGAATTACACCCAGCCCAAATCTGAGAGTAACATCCCCAAAGGTTTCAACTCCTAAAGTATTTCAAAGACCCGCATCGCCAAACATCGAAAGAAGAACTGTACCAAGCTCTACCAT
>JBHPEQ010000006.1:0-50792 GCA_042576845.1 Planctomycetota bacterium | reverse complement strand
CTAATTAACATCAATCCGGGGCCTATGCATTTCGCATAGGCCCCGGCTGTTTTTTGGTGATTTAAATTTGCCTGCCCCGCACGAATTGAGTGCAAACTTACGCCTAATTGGTGCGGCGGTTTAGCCTGTCCTCCGCAAAAGTTCTACTTCGGAGGATGGAAATTTCGTTCTTCGTATTTCGGATTTGATGGCCTTTTAGGCCTTGGGTCTTTTAGTCTGTCGTCTGTTTATCTTCGCGTTCTCTGTGGATTATGGAGTTGAAATACGGCTTGTTAATATGGCGAAACGACTTTTATATATTTATCCCCACCGGTGGATTTTATGAGCTTGTATTCGGGATGAGCTGATAATAAGATTGCTTCGGCCTGGGGGATTTTTTCAATCAGGGCAATACCTTTTTCAGCACCTAATACGCTGACGGCAGTGGCCAAGGCATCAGCTTTGACGGCGTTTTCGGTTATAACGGTAACGCTTGAAAGACGGCTGCTGGTTTGTCCGGTCTGGGTGTCGATGATATGGCTGTGTTTTTGGCCCTTTATTAAAGCGAATCTTCGATAATCACCGCTCGTAGCGACTGCGGAATTTTGCAATCTCAATACCAACATATACGAGCCGTCGAGAAGATAGTTTTCAGCATCGCGGGGGTCCTGCACGCCAATATGCCAGTATTTTTTTCCCTTCGGCGGTCTGCCGAATACCCGGATGTCACCGCCGATGTCGACCATTGCGCCAACCGCTCCTGCGTTTTTCATTGCTTCAACGGCTTTGTCGATTGCATAGCCCTTCGCTATACCGCCCAGGTCAATTTTCATACCTTCTTCTGCGAAGCGGATGGTGTTCTCGTTCACATCGAGTATGAGTTTTTCATAGCCGACTTTGGAACGAGCATCGGCAAGCTCGGCATCGCCCGGGACGGCGTTTGCATCAGCAGCCGACTGCCAAAGGTCGACCAAAGGAGCAACGGTGACGTCGAAAGCTCCGCCGGTTAGTTCGCTGAATACAACCGCCCTTTCGATAACATCAAAAGCTGTTTGACTCAGCTTTAGGGGCCCGGGGTATGCATTATGGTTGATATTACTTAGCTCGGAATCGGCTTTATGATAACTGAGCAGGTTTTCAATATCTTCAAACTGCCGGAAGGCCGCCTGGATACATTTCTTTGCAGCGTTTGTGTTCTCTGCAACTGCGGTAACAGAAGCGAATGTCCCCATAATCCGCCTGCGGCCGCTGTTCAGGACAACCGGTTTTTCGGCGGCAATGAGAAAGAAAAACAATGCAATTAATAATGCGGCGGCGAATACTGCAGTTAATATTTTTTTGTTCTTTTCCATACAACACCTTTCGGCAGAAGAGTATTTGATAATCTCTGAGCCGCTAATAATCAATAGAAAATAATCGATAATCAATTTATAATACCGTTATGGATAAAAAAATAATAGCCAAATCAGCAAAACGGGTCGAGGAAGAATTTTTGCCATTTGTTCGCCGGCCGGGCAGATATATAGGCGGAGAGATAAACCAGATAAAAAAGGAATTGTCCCGGTGTGAGCTGACGGCTGCTTTATGCTTTCCCGATATTTACGAAGTCGGGATGAGTTATACGGGGCTGGCGATTATTTATGATATTATAAATAACATCGAAGGTGCAGCGGCTGAACGAGTATTCGCACCCTGGCTGGATGCCGAACAAATTCTTAGAGAGAAAGAAATTGGCTTGTTCAGCATTGAATCTAAAGCCCCCTTGAAGGACTTCGATATAATAGGTTTCAGTTTAACCAATGAGCTTTGTTTTACAAATGTTTTGAACATACTCGATTTGGCGGGCCTGCAAGTCCGGAGCAGAGAGCGAGGCGAGGAGGAGCCGATTATCATAGCGGGCGGGGGACAGGCAAACTGTTGTGAGCCAATGGCGGAGTTTATCGACCTGTTTTTATTAGGAGATGGCGAAGAAGCGGTCGTTGAGCTGATTAACCTTATCAAAGAGGAAAAACAAGCAGGTAGAGGAAAGAAAGAGATTCTTATCCGTGCTGCAAGGCAGTTTGAGTGGGTTTATGTGCCGTCGCTTTATAAATTTGAATATGAAGACGGGAGGATAAAAGCATTTGAACCAACCTCGGCGGATTTGCGAAAACGGTTCAAAAGCGCCGTTGTAGAAGACTTTGAAAACGCACCGGTTCCGGTTCGGCCTATAGTTCCATTCGTCCAGGCGGTCCACGAGCGGGTCAGTATAGAGATTATGCGCGGTTGTCCGGGCAGGTGCAGGTTCTGCCAGGCGAGCTTTTGTCGAAGGCCTATACGCTGCCGCAGCGTTGAAAGAATCGTTACTCTGGCAAAGCAATGTTACCATTCGACGGGATTTGATACGGTCAGTCTGCTTAGTTTATCAACCACTGATTATCCGGAGCTTGAAGAACTGGCGGCGGAATTGAACAATTACTTTCGGGACAAATATGTCGGCCTGTCACTGCCGAGTCTTCGAATCGACCAGCAGTTAAAACTGCTTCCGGTACTTGTAAAGTCGGTAAGGAAAAGTGGTATTACGATAGCTGTCGAGGCAGCCAGTGAAAGATTAAGGCGGATTATCAATAAGCCGTTAAAGGATGAGGATTTATTTGCCGCTGCGGAGGCCGCTTACCAGGCGGGCTGGCAGAAATTAAAGCTATACTTTATGGTGGGCCTGCCCGGTGAGAGCGAAAAAGACATAAAGGAAATTGTCAATTTAGTTTTTCAATTGGGACGTCTTGGCAAAAAAGTCGACGGCAAAACGAGACAAATCAACATTACAGTAAGCTGGCTCGTGCCGAAGGCGCACACTCCATTCGGCTGGCTGTCTCAAAGACCAAAGAGTTACTTCGAGAATGCAAAGCGTTTGATACTCGATGAGAAAAGAAAACTTGGGGCAGGGTTCTTGCATTTTAAGTTCCACAATATCGGTAGAAGTTTGCTCGAATCAGCAGTAGGACGAGGCAACAGAAAGCTGTGCGACATTATTGAAGCGGGCTGGCGAGAAGGCGCAAAATTCGATTTATGGGATGAATGCTTCGATTATGAACTTTGGGTGAGAGTATTTGAAAAATTCGGTCTGGACATCGAAGCCGCTGCAGGAAAACAATTCGGAACCGAAGAAATTCTGCCGTGGGAGCATCTTGGAGGGCCTGAGAAAAAATACCTGCTTGGACATCTGAATGAAACGATGGAGGAAACAAGAAGAAATCAAAAATGAAAATGAGAAAATCAAAACGACATATTAAAATTCAAAAAGGAATACCGGATGCTCGTGAGATGAAGTTATGGTGAGAAGTATACAATTCGGGGGTCAGAGTATTCGTGTAAGAGAAATGCAGAATATCTGAAAATCTTCAGACAGGAAAAAGGTGTTTTTTGATTTTAGCGTAAACTATTATCATAAATGTAGTTATACAAAAGAACAGTTTTCAGGCGAGCTGTTTGAGTTGATAAGCTTAGGTTTGATAGGATTAACACATAAAAACAGTGAATTTGCAGATTTAGAATCCATTTTTTTGTTTGACAAAATGTAGACATTCCGGTAGGATATAATAGGTTGCTGTGCAGATTTAGAGTGCGGACAAGGAATTTACAGCATATCAGAGCCCAGATGAAGTAAATGTGCAAGAGGAGGAGCATTATGTGTAAAAAACTGATTTTTTTAATTACTTTTGTTTTGCTGCTGTCTTTAACGAACGCAGCATGGGCAATTCCCTTTGACGAGGCGAAGGCAGTCTGGAATTTTCACACAGATGAGCCCAGGGCTGATGAGAACGGCCCGCCTTATAGCACCTTGTCTTACTATTACTACGGTGCGATGGAGGAGGTAACAGGAGGCGAGGCCGGCGAGAAATGGGATGGCTGGGCTGTTCCAAGCGCGGCTGCCTGGTGGTCACCAATGTATGCTGGCCAGCCGGAAGCCGATGACATTAAGCCGGTGGGCGCCGTAACTTTCTTCACCCGGGTCCGGCTGGGGGACTTAAGCCCCGAGCAAAACGTAATTTCCGGTTTGTATGATGGCAGTTGCACTGACTCTGAATATCCGTCTTACGGAATTGAGGTCCATTCCGGCGAGCCGGTATTCGTAGTAACTGAGGCAGGAATGGAAGGTACTGAAAGGACAGAGTGTTTTCTGGGCCAAGATTTAGAGGTTGACAAATGGTATGACATGGCGGGTTTTTTCGACCCTTATGCGGACCGGATTACTATACAAGTTAAAGAAACGGGCGGTTCCTTGGTAGGCGAGGCCTCTATAGACGTTGATTTTGACGAACTCTTCTATTCGGATTATCCTGAATGGCAGATATTTTGCTCGCCATGCTACAATATGGGCTACGCTGAAGGTGACGGTCACGTTGAGCTGGTCGCGGTCTGGACAGGATATTGGCCGCCACCGCCGCCGCCACCGCCACGTGTCAGCAACCCAAGTCCGGCACCCGGCACCAAATATGTTCCATGCGATGTGAACGAGGTTTGTTTCAAGCCTCCTTACAACGCTCAGGTTTGGGACCCGTGCCACGACCCGACCCTCCTTCAAGGGCCTTTCGATTTCTATGTCTACTTCAAGGCAGATGACCCGTATAATATGCCGCTGGCAGGTACAATCCTCAACCACGATACTAACGACCAGGTTTGTGTCAATGTCGGTCCTACACTGCCCGGTAAGACATACTACTGGCGTGTGGATATCAACGACCATAACGAGCCAGGAGAGCCGTGCTTCTATGAAGGCCCATTTTTTAAGTTCACAAAGTGGGGTTATGCTATCTATCCTCTGCCGTATGATGGCGCGACAGATATGTTCCCGAGCGTTGACCCGAACTGGCAAAATGACGGATACGCATCACACTTTAAGGTGTACTTCGGCGACGATTATGATGAAGTAGACAACAACGATGTTCCCGATGCGTGTATACCTGCGGGCCAGGAAGACGAGGGAATAGACCCCGGAGAGTTTGCATTCGGCAAGACCTATTACTGGCGAGTCGATGAGTGTAATGATTTCCCCGGAAACGATGAGTATTGTGTCAAAGGCGACACCTGGAGCTTTAGTACGAGAGACTGCAACCTCATAGATGATTTCGAGGCCTATACGTCGAAGAGCATAGGGAAGACGTGGGTACCTGTAAAAGGCGGCGGCACCGGCGCTAGTGTAGATATAAGCTTAGACGGTTATGAGGGCGAGAAAGCAATGGAGTTGAGTTACGAGTTTGACCCTGCTAAAACTTCTTATGTTGAGCGTGAGTTCATCAGTCCGTATCTGAACCTGACCAACTTTGGTGCCAAGTTACTCTCAGTCGTTTACCGAGCTGGGATTGTTGTGCCTTACGGCGACGACGATGCCTATATTGAGCTTGAAGACAACAACGGCAACACGGCGAAGATCAATATGTCTGACTCACCGGACAATCTCAATATCAACGACCCATGCTGGACAACGTGGTATATTGCTTTGGACGACTTTGATACCCCGCAGACACCCGACCTTTCCAAAATCCGGTATATCCGGATAGGTGCAACAACTCCGCACGACGTTACTGGCAGCGGAGACATTGAGTTCGACCTTTTGCTGCGTTGTGCACCATACTGTGTGCCCGGAGAAGGTCCGACAGGCGATATTTCCGGTCCCGAGGATGAACCCGACTGTGTGGTTGACGAGTGGGACCTTGCTGAGCTGGTGGCAAGGTGGCTTGATGAAGAAAACCTCGGCAATGAAAATTTCTTCCAGGATAATATCATTGACTTCAAAGACTATGCGATACTGGCAGAGAACTGGAAGGAAGAAGAGCTATGGCCGGACGATTAGTAAACCGATGATTTTGCCCCTGCCCCCTTGGCCTCGAACTTTTCGCTCGGCCTCATAACGATGCGGTTATTCGGACGGGCTCTTAAAACCATAGTTCAAAATTCAAAAGATTTTCACTTTTGGCTTCGAGTTTTACGTTTTTTTCATTCCCTCAGGTATATGCAACCCAGCGAGGCCCTGCGCTTCTTTAAATTCAATTATAATTTTAGCAGCGACTTCAGGTTCATCCACAACTGTAAAGACATCCATATCCTCAGGAGAGATATATCCAGATTCTTCGAGCATTTTCCCCTTCATCCAATCAATCAGTCCGGCCCAATAGTCACTGCACATCAGAATCACGGGGAAGAACGCCTGCTTTAATGTCTGTATTAAAACCAGAGATTCGAAGAACTCATCCATTGTCCCATAGCCGCCCGGGAAAACGATAAAGCCATGAGCGTATTTCAGAAACATCATCTTACGACAAAAGAAATACCTGAAATGCAGCGACAGGTTTTGATATTCATTGGGCACCTGCTCGGCAGGCAGTTCGATATTAAGACCAATGCTTTTGCCGGAAGCTTGTGCAGCACCTTTGTTTGCAGCCTCCATAATTCCTCCGCCGCCACCGGTTATTACGGCAAAGCCCGCTTTTGCAATTAATGAAGCCGTCTGTTGAGCAAGTTTGAAGTGTATATGGTCGGGCTTTACACGCGATGAACCGAAAAAAGAGACAGCAGGCCCTATAGAAGCAAGTTCCTCAAATCCCTCGACAAACTCAGCCATTATTCTGAATATTCGCCAGAGGTCTTTAACCGGACTATCTGTAAAATCCATCATAGCAAAACCTTTCAAAAACTTCTTAAAATCGCCTTATAGATAAGCCCTACCACAAACCAGGTTTGTTTGCAGCAGGGCAATACTTCAAAATCGAACAACTTTCACAATCAGGTCTGCGTGCCTTGCAAACATTTCTGCCGTGAAAAATCAACAGGTGACTAAAAAGCGTCCAGTTTTTCTTTGGTATTATTTCGGCTAAATCGAATTCCAGCTTTACCGGATCGCTGTTTGAGGAGAGCCGGAGGCGTCGTGAGAGCCGAATAACGTGTGTATCACAGGCAATCGCAGGTTTTCCAAAGGCATTGCCGAGGACCACGTTTGCCGTTTTTCTGCCGACGCCGGGCAATTTGACAAGTTCTGTCATAGTATCCGGGAGTTTGCCTGCAAACTGGGACTCTATCATCGAACAGGCGTTTTGAATATTTGCCGCTTTATTGCGGTAAAAGCCGGTACTTTTAATATCGGATTCAATCTCTTTTATGTCCGCACGGGCCCAGTCGGCAATCGACTTGTATTTTGTAAAAACCCTGGCCGTCACCAGATTAACCTGCTTATCAGTACATTGAGCTGAGAGGATTGTTGCGATAAGAAGCTCCAGCGGATTTTTAAAGTTAAGCGCCGTCTTTGCATTTGGGTATGTTCTTTTGAATATTGGATAAATCTTCTTGAGCCGTTCGGCAACGGCTGCTTTGTCGAATCTGCCGGCCTTGCTTGCCTGTGTTTTCCTATTGGCCTTCAAAGTCTGTTTCGATATCTTTTTTTTTGCCATTTATTTTCTTGAGTCCGGCAGTTCCTTCAGTATTTCAATCAAATGTTCCCTGTCGAAAATACCCCGGAATTTTTCCTTCCCGCCATTCGGTAGAAGGAGGATGGTTACCGGCACGTTGCCCGCCTCGCCATAGACCTTCTTAAGGTCAACCGTAGCAGGATAGTTAATGACCGTAGTATCTGCTTTGATTGCCAGGACGTTCTTCTCTTTAATATACTCAACTACTTTCGGGTCATGGTAGACCTTTTTGTCGACGACTTTGCAGTTTGTACACCAGTCTGCAGTGAATTTCAGCAGAACGGGTTGTTTGTTCAAGGTTGCCTGGCTGACAAGGTTGGCATCGTATTTTTGCCAGTCAATGTCTGCTTCGACAGGTGCCGGCAGCATCCAGATTCCTGCGGCAAATGCGATGATTAAAGCAGTCAGCCGGACAGTCCATTTTTTGGCGGCAGGCGTTGAAAAGCTCACCCACCTGCCCCACATCCATACACAGAAGCTGAAAACTATGCCGTAGATTAGCACATTGACAAGCCTTTCTTTTGGCAGCGCTGTAAGTGTCAGTTTCACAGCAATAAAAAACAGCAAGAAGCCCATCGATTTTTTAAAAAACTCCATCCAGTTTCCTGGTTTTGGAATCCGCTCCAAGAGTGATGGAATCAGGACAATCAAAGCATATGGCAATGCCATTCCCACACCCATAAGGACAATAGCTATACTGCTGACGAACAGCGTCTGAGTTTGTGCCCAGACCAGCACGAATCCAAGCAGTGCCCCACTACATGGCGTGCTCAGAATTCCTGTAAAAAACCCCATCCCCGCTGAGCCTGCAATGCCGGAAGTGGAGCTTTGTTTGTTAGTGACCGAAGATGGTAGAGCGAGTGTGACAATGTCCAGCATCACAAGGCCGAAGAAGACAATAGCCAAAAACAGGAAGATAACCAGGACGGGGTACCGAAAGAGACTGTTTAGGTCAATCACAGCCCCCGTTGAAAGGTTGATGATAACTGCGAGAAGTGCGAAGGCAGCGAAGAACAAAACCACCCCCCCACAGAACGCCATTCCCGAAGAGATTCGTTTGCTGCTCGACTGTTTTGCCTGGCCAATCAGCCTCATCATAATCAGGGGTATAACCGGCAGGACGCAGGGCATAATGTTTATTGATATGCCCGCTACTATCGCCAAAAGATAATAGACAGCTGTGTTGTAGGGCAGGATGGCCTGTCTTCGAACCTCTTGTACGCGGTGCGAGGCCTGAGTAGGTCCTTCCCCTTGTAGGGCTTGAGGCGTCTCAATAAAGATTTGCTTCCATGAGTTAATACCAGAGAGCTCGATTGTGGTTTTCAACGTTTTCTCGAAAGGCCGTAAGCAAATTTTAGAAGTGCAGGCTATACCGGTAATTTTCACGTCAACATCCACATCATCCGTCCCTGTTAGAGTTTCACCAGCTTTAATTGGTATAAAAACAGTAAATATACCGACATATACTTGAACATTCGTACCAAACGGGTCGAGAAAGTAGCTGAATTGAGGAAAAATTGTTTGGCCAAAAACTAAATCATCTGATTCAGCAGAAATCTTAAGATCGAGTCCTGGCGCAGGGGCAGTTTCGGGATTGGCATAATAATGCAGGTCATCGGTACCTTCGAAAATGACCGCTATCCCCTGCTTTTGGTCCATCCGGGCAGGCTCGATACGCACAGATGAAAACTGATTTTCATATCTTAGAAGTTCAATAAAGTCTGACGTTTGCGGTTCATCAGCGAATACCTGACTCGCAGAAAATATGAGCGTTAAAACCAACCAAAATATGACAACAGTTTTTCCCCGCACAGAAAGCTCCTTGACAATGGGAAAAAGATGAATTTAGTCATCCCGCTTTTGGGTCTGTTTTTTTTCTTCGGTATTTGAATGCTCGGTTTTGGCCTGCTCGGCAGCCAATAAATCAGATACTGTGGGCTTGTCCAGCTCTTTGCCCTCTATGATTAATTTTACATCATCTGCATCGAGAGTTTCGTATTTCAGCAGTGCCTTAGCTATTCGTTCCAGCTTATCCTTACTTTTTTCTATTAATTCTTTGGCCTTTTTATAGGCCTCATCTGCAATCTTTTTTATTTCACTATCTATTTCTTCGGCGGTTTTATCCGAATATTCCTTCTCACCCGGCAAGTGGTACATTAGGTTCTGAATGTCGTAATCGGGTGCATAACTGACCAGCCCAAGCTGCTCACTCATACCCCAGGTCAAAATCATCTGCCTGGCGATTTTGGTTGCCTGTTGAATATCCGATTGTGCGCCGCTGGATATATCGTCACAGAAAAGTTCTTCGGCTACCCTGCCTCCGAAACAAACCTGCAAAAGCGCCATACAGTATTTTTTCGTAAACATTGTTCTGTCTTTTTCGGGCAGAGCGAAAGTTGCCCCCCCCATTGGTCCACGAGGTATGATACTGACTTTATGCAATGGGTCTGCTTCCTTCAACACGGATTGAATAAATGCATGTCCAGCCTCATGATAAGCGGTAATTTTCTTGTCCTGTTCGTCGATAACTCTGCTTTTTTTAGCCCTTCCCCATCGGACCTTGTCACGTGCTTCTTCGAGGTCTGCCAATTCGACATAGTCTTTATTAGCCATTGTGGCAGCGAGAGCCGCCTCGTTTATAATAGCAGCCAAATCCGCGCCGCTAAACATAGGTGTACCACGTGCCACTCTCTCCAAATTGACATCAGGTCCTAATTTCACTTTTTTGGCGTGCACCTTCAAGATATCAACTCGACCTCTCAAATCCGGTAGAGGAACAACAACCTGCCTGTCAAATCTGCCCGGTCGAGTCAATGCGTGGTCTAAGATATCCGAGCGATTTGTTGCTGCAACTACGATGACCTGGTCGTTCGTATCGAAGCCGTCCATTTCCACTAAAATAGCGTTTAGTGTTTGTTCGCGTTCGTCGTGACCACCGCCAATGTATCCCGCTCCGCGTTTTCGCCCGATAGCATCGACTTCATCGAGAAAGATGATACAGGGTGAATTTTGCTTGGCCTGCTTGAAGAGGTCTCGGACACGTGATGCACCTACTCCGACAAACATTTCAACGAAATCGCTGCCTGATATGCTGAAGAACGGCACATCAGCCTGGCCTGCTATGGCTTTTGCGAGGAGGGTCTTTCCGCAGCCGGGAGGACCTATGAGCAAAACACCACGAGGAATACGGCCGCCAAGCCGCTGGAATTTTTTTGGGTTTTTCAAAAATTCGATAATCTCAGCTACTTCTTCCTTTGCCTCTTCGATACCGGCAACATCTTTAAAGGTTACTTCAACGCGGTCTTTGCTGTGCAGCTTATGCTTGCTGCGGCCAAATGACATCAGCATTCCTCCGGCTCCGCCTTTAAGGTTTCGCGCAAAAATAAAGTAGAAAAAGACAACAAGCAAAATCAGCGGTAATAGCATCCCTATCAGATTCCACAACCAATTTCTCGAGGCCTCGGCCTCATATTTGATATTATTTTCCTCAAGTAACTCACCAATCCGCTTGCCGCTTACTTCAGGATTAAAATTGACAGTAAAGACCTTACTCACATCTTCCTTTTGTGTTACATATCCATCAGTAAACTTTCCGAGAAGCTCGGTTTGTTTTATGGTAACCTCTTCAACGTGGCCGGCCTTTACATGCTCAAAGAATTCACTCAGGCCGATTTCATAGGCACCTTGCCACTGCTGGACCAATACCATCACAGTAAATATTATAATGGCGATAAGAAGCCAGCTAAAGGGCCCTCGCCGATAGCTCGGCAGTTGAGGTTTACCGTCTTTTTTTTGCTTTGTTTCGGGTCGGAAGTCGGATGGATTTTTATCTTGCTCGTTACTCATAATTTTTTCGATATATTACTGTATGCTTTTGTGGGTTACCATTGTTTTTCCATTAACTCTACGATTCTTCTTGCCAAGTTGTTTGCCGCGAGAGTTGAGGCATAGTCAAATCCCTGCTGCTGCCATTCGGAATAGCTCGCCGAGGCACCGACAGAAGTGTTATCTACAAGCAACTGACCTGTTTTCAGGTTTTTCCAGTTTACCACCGCCATCAGTTCGACCTCCCTTTCCATTGCTCTGCCGGTTTCCCGCTCGGTGCTGAGTGTCGGCCTGGTAACCGATGTGAGCTGCCCGCTTATTACGGTATCGGCACGGTCTGGGCTGGAAACAACCTTGTATGGCGTTTCAACTTCGATACGCTTTACAAGGGCGTCTGTGAGGTCATATTCCACTCCTCGCCAAAAACTTTGATTATCAAACATCTGAACATAGACTGTCTCGACATCCTTGGGAAAAAGAGATTCGCCGGAATAACCGCCTAATTGAGCACAGCCGCAAAAGCAAGAAAGCCCAAAGCCCAAAGCCCAAAGACCAAAGACCAAAGGTCTGGTCTGTTGAGTCTGGCATCCTGACTCTGATGTTGATTTTGTCGGGAAGTTATTTTTCTTCATTTTTTTCCTTTTCACTTTGCAGTTCAATTTCGTTGAGTTTTTTATTCGCTATCTTTGCAGCGGCGCTTTGGGGCCACTGAGCAACAACCATCTGGTAACACATCTCAGCTGCCTTGAAGTCAGAAGTTTTTTGGTAATATTGGGCGATGTTAAACTGCTTTTCCGCCAACAATTCATTTATGTTCTCAATTTTTTCTGCAATATCAATTTCCTGTGCATACTGAGGATACTTTGAGCTGAAATCCTCATAATAACTCTTTGCACTGATTAAATCGGAAACATCATATTTCGGCCCCTGGTATGCGTAATATTTGCAGCGAGCTTCAGCCAGCAAAGCGTCCCTTCCTATTTCTCCGGTCGGCCATCTCGAGGAAATCTCGGACCATTTCTGGTATGCCTCTTCAAACTTTCCCCGTTTTTCATAGTTTTTTGCTACTGCGATAGAAGCTCTTATTCCTATTGGTGCGTTTCCGGCCCGGTCGGCTATTTTGTCCATAATTTTTTCGCCTTCTGCGTATCCTCTGAACTTCAAGATTCCGAGGACGGACTTTTTGCGACCCGCTAAAAAAGCTTCGGCCATTGTGAACTCTCTGTCAAGCGCCGCCTGGTACAGTTTACTTTCAGGAAATTTGAGCAGAAACTTATCATAGCTTCTTACAGCTTTTATGAATTCGCCCTCAGCAAAAAGCATCTCGGCCCTGATAAATGCATCCAGGTCGGGCCCTGCAATTTCGGGGAAGTCTTCTTTAAGCTTTTCCCAGGCCTGTCGAACCGCCAGGGGTTGGGCTTTGTTGAGCAACTCTTTGAGCCGGGATACCTCAAGAAGGTATTTATCTTTACCCTGCGGCTGAACTTCTTTCCAATCCTCGGCCTGGTCAAGGCGCCAGGTTTCGGCCAAAACAATCGGGCAAGTTAGAAGTAACGATATTACAACCAACACTTTAAATGACCAAAGGGGTTTTCTGTATCCAAACATAAGCTAATCCTGTTTTTCTTAATTATAAAGTATGCTCATTTCATCTTTTCCATTGAAACCGCTACGAGGTATTATACCTGTTCCAGTTACTATTGCAAAGAGACAACTTAAAATATAACAGGGGCAATTTTCCCGCCATTACAGGGTTTAGTAGCTTATTTTCTCAAAGTCAAAATTCGTTACAATGGCCAGCTATTATCGGCAAATCAGGTCAAATGAGGATTTTGGCCAATTTTTTCCGCAACATTTTTCTGTGTTATGCGTCTATTTATATGAGAAGTTCAGCAATGCTGCGTTATAACCTGTTGTATGCAACTTCCTGAATTTAATGGGTTTACAAGAACTTCTCGCTTGAGTTTACGTAATAATAGCTGGGGAAATTATGAACGCCTGGAACCTAATGAGCGGGTTTTGCCTTTGTTTCTGTAAGCCATTATTGTATAATAAGATAAGTGAGTTTATGAACGAAAAGTCCCCAAATGGGGTGTTTCGGGGTAGGGTGTATGTGCAGTAATAATCGGCACATTTTATTTGTATGGTGGTTCGTTTTTGCTGCTTGTGGCCTTTGGATTACCGGCGGCTGCCGGAGTCCTGAGAACTATAAAGCCGAAGCAGACGAAGAGGTATATAATATCATCGACGGCAAATGGCAGGACGGTTTCGGCGAAAAAGTCAATTATAAGATATCTGATAGTCCGCCATCACCAGAGGACATCCAAATTCCAAATTCAGACGGAATCACAGGTACGCTTAGTCTTGCATATGCGGTGGCCATTGCCACAGCAAATAATCGTGATTATCAGGCCCAAAAAGAGTCGCTTTACACAGGGGCCCTTGGTTTAACAAGTGAACGGCATAAATACGCATTACAATGGTTTGGAACCATAGATGGTGAATACACCAGGGATGTAGACCAAGAAGGAAATGTATATGAAGACGTAAGTGTGGGGACTGGCGGAGGAAGAGAAGGTGAGATAGGTGCGGGTGTGAGCAAGTCGCATCTATTAGCCGGTGGGATTCAAATCAGCACAAGTCTGGCAATTAACTGGCTGCGCTATCTTACCGGCGACCCTCGGACTTCGCTTGGTTCGGTTCTAAGCAGCTCTTTGACTGTGCCGTTGCTTGGCAGAGGTGGAGGTAAAGTCGCCTGGGAGAACCTGACCCAGGCAGAGAGAAGTGTCCTATATCAGATACGTTCTTTTAATCGCTATCGTAAGAGCTTTGTTGTCGGTGTCGTAGATGCATATTATAGCGTGCTGCAGCAAAGAGAAACAGTTATTAACGCCCAAAATAATTATGCCAGAAAAGTGGATTCGAGAGAACGTCTGGAGATGGAAGCTGAAACAGGCAGGAAGGCCCAATTCGATGTGGATGAAGCCAGACAGAGCGAATTGAGTGCAAGAGACAGCTACGTTGGAGCCCAGAGAAGTTATGAACGTGCGCTTGATAATTTTAAAGTTGCACAATTATCATTTCCAACAGATACTAACATAGTACTGGACCCGAACGAGCTGCTGGCATTGAAAGAAATCGGGATAGCACCGCCGGATTACACACTGAATTTAGCGATTGAAACGGCATTGGTTTACCGGCTGGATTTAGCCAACACTGCAGACAGAATTGACGACCAATTGCGCAATGTGGCCCTGGCTGCTGAGGGGCTTGGTCCTCAACTTAATCTGAGCGGCCGCACAAATGTAGAATCAAGGGGAAAAACTGATTTTAGTCAACTGCAGTTTCACGAAGGAACTTACAGCACTGGTTTTGATGCTGATTTGCCCTTTGACAGGCTAAATGAACGTAACTCTTATCGCTCAGCACTGATAAATTTAACACAGCAGCAGCGGCAATACGATAATGAAAGAGACAGGATTGAATTGAATGTTAGTAATTCCTATCGCCAGCTGCTGGAGACAGCGGAACGTCACAGCATTCAAGAGATGAGTCTGGAGTTGGCTGAAAGACGGGTGCAAAGTAATGAGCTGCTGTTAGATGCAGGACGAGGCACCGTTCGTGTTCTGCTGGATTCTCAGGATTCACTAAGGGATGCTCAAAATGCCGTTACTTCTGCACTAATAGCACATACAATAGCAAAATTGAACTTTTATAAAGATATCGGCGTATTACAAGTTAAGCCGGATGGAATGTGGGAGCAAAAAGAATGGGAAATTACAAAAACAAACACAAGCGAGCTAATCCAAAAGGCCAACAGTATACAGCAGGATTTATAAGCTTTAAGTGGCTGATAATTTTAATCTTTGTCATAGCAGCAGCGGGAACAGTCTTTGGGCCCACCTTTTTGAAAAAGATGGGGTCGAATCCTTCAGATGAAAACATATCTACATTCACAGTTCGCAGAGATGATTTAATCATAACAGTTTCTGAAGGCGGCAGCATCAAGGCACGTAATACAATTGAAGTCAAAAACCTAGTCGACCAACGGGAGATTACGATACTGGATATCGTTCCCGAAGGTACAACTATTACAGAAGAAGACTTCAAGAATGGTAAAGTTCTTGTAACATTAGAGAGTTCGTCAATAAAGGACGATCTTACTCAGAGGGAAATGGATTTTGCCAGTGTAGAAGCAAGCCTTGTTCAAGCACAAGAAGCGTACTATATTCAAGTAAATCAAAACGAAAGCGACATAGCATCAGCCGAACTGAGCGTCAAATGGGCACTTATGGACCTTCAGAAATACACAGGGGAAGAATTAGCAGTCACAATCGTTGAAGATGCAAATAGAGGAATATCCCTGACTGAAAATTATATAGACTCTCTTATACAAGATGCAGATTCATTAAAGAACTGCGGGGCGGGCCAGGCATTGCAAAAACTTCAAGATAGTATCGACGTATCCGCAGACCAGCTCCTGCAGGCACAGAACCAGCTGGATGGAACAATAAAGCTGAATGATGCCAAATATATTTCCGACATTGAATTAGAAAGGGACAGGTTAAGTGTAAAAACCAAACAGATTAGTAAAGAATCAAACGAGCTTGCCTTAGAATTATTTAAACTTTACGACTTTCCAAAACAGATTGAGAAATTTTTAAGCGATTACATGGAAGCCAAGCGAAAACTGGAACGGACCAATGCCCAAGCCCGTTCAAGGCTGGCCCAGAAAGAATCTGACCGTAGAAGATCGGAATCCAATTTCAGTTCACGACAAGAACGTTTAGAAAAGTCTCGAAAAGATCTCGAACGCTGTATTATAAAAACGCCCGCTCCGGGATTAGTTATTTACGGTTCAGGCACAGATGACCACAGAAGGTATCGTGGCATGGGCATTATCGGACCAGGTGAGACGGTATATCGCGAGCAAACTCTTATAACTCTTCCGGATCTAACGAAGCTCATGGCTGAGATCTCTGTTCATGAAGTCTCAGTTGATAAGGTCAAGCCTGGCCAGCGTGCTAAAATTATTCTGGATGCATTTCCTGATTTAACTCTTACCGGTGAAGTTCTTAAAGTTGCCCCGCTTCCGGACCAGTCAGCGGGATGGTTTAATCCCGACCTTAAAGTCTATAAGACACAGGTCGCTATTGACGGAGCACACGACTTCGTCAAACCGGGGATGTCCGCAAGAGCTGAAATATTAGTCAATCATATAAAAGATGCTTTAATTGTTCCAAATCACGTTGTTTCAAACCGTCTCGGCAAGAAAGTCTGTTATGTTCCAACTTCGCGTGGTACTCAGCAGCAAGAGGTTCAGACAGGTCAATATAACGACGCTTTTGTTCAAATTCTTTCCGGACTTCAAGCTGGCGAAAAAGTTCTGCTGAATCCTCCAACCTTAACGGAAACAGAAGCTGGAGCAGCAAATGGCTTCGAAGAAGAGATAAATGGTCAAGCTGGACAAGAGGAAAAAGGTGCACCCACAGAGACACAAGACCGACAAGAACGCCCGGAGGATAAAGAATTCGACATAACAAAGATCGAACTGACGGATGAGATGGCCGATCGTATGATGAGTAATCTATCACAGCGGAATCCGGAAAAGGCCGAAGAATTGAAAGAACTTCAACAGAGCGACCCCGATAAGTTCAAAGCCGAACTTAGAAAACTTATGCAGGAACAAATGAGAACGTTCAGGCAGGGAGAAGGTGGTGAACGCAGGCAAGGCGGCAGTGACGATATGAGAAGGCAAGGCGGTGGTTTACAACAACGTGGCGGAAGTGATGGAACAGGACAACGAGGAGGTGGTGGAATGGGTAGAGGAGGAGGAGGCGATAACATGGGGAGACGACAGGATAGTGATTAAAGGTAACCTGCAAACGATTGATTTTCAAAGCGGTGAACCTGTCCTAGCGATGAACAATCTGTGTAAGAACTACCAGCTTGGGACGGTAGAAGTTCAGGCACTGCGCAATATTGATCTAATCATCAATGAGGGAGATTATGTTGCGATAATGGGCCCTAGTGGTTCCGGTAAATCAACTCTTCTCAATATGATAGGCTGCCTCGACCATCCCAGCAGCGGAAATTATTTTCTCGGCGGACAGAATGTTTCTGAGCTTAACGACGACCAGCTGTCTTTGATACGTGGAGAACGAGTCGGCTTTATATTTCAATCCTTCAATTTGATAAGCCAGCTAAATATTATTGAGAACATCGAGATACCCATGTACTACCAGGGTTTTAGCGAACATGAAAGTGCAGAGCGAGCGAAAGAATTAGCGACAATGGTTGGTCTTGGTGAACGTCTCAAACACAGACCTTCCGAATTGAGCGGTGGTCAACAGCAGCGGGTTGCAATTGCAAGGTCATTAGCAAATGATCCCTTTATTATATTAGCTGATGAGCCGACCGGCAATCTTGATTCGGAAAGCGGCCACGAGATTCTAAAGCTTCTTGACAAGCTGCACGAGCAGGGCAAAACCCTGATAACTGTTACCCACGATGATAATATCGCTGCACATGCAAAAAGAATTGTCCGTCTCTTCGACGGGGAAATTGAAAAACAAGAATATAAATAAAAAAACAGATTATGATATCTTTTCGTTTAAAACGTACGATAAAACTTGGCATAAAAAGCCTTTGGATGCATCGCCTGCGGTCAACACTGACGGCCATGGGTATTATCTTCGGTGTTTCTTCTGTTATAGCAATGCTGGCCATCGGTGAAGGCGCCAGCCAGAAGGCGCAGACCGAAATAGCCAGTCTTGGCAGTCAAAATATAATTATCAAAACAGTAAAACCACCGGAGGACGAAAAAGCCTCGGGGCAATCCCAAGGCGTGAGTATGCTTGAATACGGTTTAACCTATACCGACGCGGAGATATTCCGCGACAGTATTCCTAACGTGCAGGTCATTGTGCCGAATCGTATCATACCCAGCGATGCTTGGTATCGTAACCGCAAACTTTCTACGGAAGTAATCGGAACAGTGTCATGGTATCCTGAAACCTCTCCTATCACAGTTAGACTCGGACGTTTTATTAGCAGTATCGATACGAGCTATAGACAGGGAGTATGTGTTGTTGATGAGAAAGTGGCTGAAGAGCTTTTTCTGTTTGACTATCCTATCAGTCAATATGTAAAAATAGGCCAAGATTATTATAAGGTTGTAGGTGTTGTTTCTGAACAGACAAGAAGTACTTTTGAGAGTAATCCAGCTGAAGCGGCTGCAACGGGAAAAACCCAAACTGGAACAAGCGTTGGCAAAATTTATATACCTTTGACAACCGCCAAGGGACGCTTCGGTGAAATAAAAGTGCAACTCGCTGGAACTGGCGGGGCCAATGCTGAAAAGGTGGAACTGCAGGAAATCATCCTTAAGGTTGGGAGTCTGGAAGAAGTTATGCCAACACGTGATATTGTAGAAGTTGTACTGGGCCGGACTCATAAAAAAGAGGATTACCAGATAACCGTGCCGCTTGAACTTATGCGTAGGGCAAAAGCGATTGCACGTATATTCAGTATTGTTCTCGGTTCTATCGCAGCCATTTCACTACTCGTCGGTGGAATTGGAATTATGAATATCATGATGGCCACTGTCAGCGAGAGGACGCGTGAGATTGGTATTCGCAGGGCACTCGGCGCCAAGAAGCGTGATATTGTTATACAGTTTTTGTCTGAAACGCTTCTTCTTACTTTGGCTGGAGGTATTCTTGGAATTGTTTTGGGTTCCGCGATACCATTTTTTGTATCTAAATTTGGCAATCAGCCAACGATTATTACAACCGGCTCGCTGGTGTTGGCATTCGGCATAAGCGCTGCAGTGGGAATAACCTTCGGCCTGTATCCCGCTTATCGGGCCGCCAATATGGACCCAATCGAATCATTACGCCACGAATAAACAACGACCGAGCTTTGTCGGTGGTAATGACTTATCCGTCACATTAATTAATAACAACGAACGAATCAGGTATTTTCGGTGTAGCTCCACTTTGTGAGCATACAAAGCTTGCGACGCGATTAGCATGTTGGTTAATTTCGTCCAGGTCCTTACCAAGTATCAATCCAAGAGCCACCGCAGCGGTAAATGCATCACCGGCTCCGACCGTATCAGCTATATGTTCCGGGGCGAAACCTTCATGTTCGGAGTTGTTGTCCGCCGAATACAGCCGACTGCCTTTTTCTCCCTTGGTCAGTACAACCAGTTTAAGCGAATACCGCTCAGTCAACATAGAAAGGACATCGGTCTCTGAACCGGCCAGGTCAAGTACCTTAGCTACTACAGGCAGTTCGTTATTGTTGAGCTTACAAATATTCGACAACCGGAGCATATCATCAACGATAACCTTATTGTAGAACGACTGCCGGATATTTATATCACAGATACGCAGACAATCGGGCTTCGTTGCCTGAAGGAAGTCTCGAACAGTTCGGCGGGAGACATAGGAACGCTGACACAAAGAACCGAAGCATACCGCATCAACGACAGAGGCCAGTTGAAGCAACTGTGGTGTTGTCGGAATAAAATCCCATGCAACATCTTCATGAATCGTAAAATTTGGCGCTCCTTTTTCGTCCAGCTCCACGGTAACCGTCCCTGTAGGATGTTCCTTATCAACGGCAATATAGGAGCGTTCCAGTCCCAGGTTCTCCAACCGTTCTGTTATTTCTCTGCCAAGGTTATCGTCGCCGATGCAGCTTACAACAACCCCCCTGCCGCCCAGCGTCTGGGCGTGATATGCGAAATTAGCCGGTGCGCCGCCGAGCTTTTTACCCTCCGGGAGCACATCCCAGAGTATCTCACCAAGTCCGACCAACATGTAAGTTTTGTTACAACTCATAATAATTTCCTGCTTTTTCTCAGTCGTCTTTTAATCCATATCAATCATTACCTTCATAACATCCTTGCCGTGCGCTTCGATGTATTTGTAGGCCTTGTCATACTCTTTGAGCGTGAAGTGCTTGCTGACAAAAGGTTCGGTAATAATATCACCATTTGCAATCATTTTCACCGCCTCAAGATAGTCTTCGTGTTTGTACATCATCGTTCCAATCAAGCTAAGCTCATGTTCTCCAACTACAGAAATATCAACTTTTGGTATCTGCTCAAAGACACCCACAGCCACAATTTTTCCGCCCTTCTCGATATTTTTAATTGCTGCTGATAAGGTGGGCTCAACACCCGCCGCTTCAAATGCAACCTGGAATCCCTCATTGCCGAAAACACGCTTGACGGCTTTAGAAAGGTCCTCTTTACCTGCATTGGAAGTATTTTCAATACCACATTTTTCAGCAATATCAAGGCGGTAAACACTTAGGTCTGTAATGAGTAAATTTTTTGCCCCGCGAGAGCGAGCGAACTGGGCCACCATATTGCCGATTGTCCCTGCCCCAAGCACAACAACATTGCTGCCTTCGAGGTTGCCGGCTCTGGATGTCGAGTGTGCTCCTACCGATGCCGGTTCAACCAGCGCTCCCTGCTCAAAGCTCAGCGAATTGGAGAGAGGCACAAGTCTTTGGATGGGTACAACAAATAAATCCTGAGCACAGCCAGGCGCCTGAAAACCCTGCACCCTTAGGTTTTCACAAACGTTGTATTCGCCTCTTCGACAAGGCCCGCATTTAGCGCATACCAGTTGCGGCCGGCCGGTAGCCCGTATTCCAGGCTTTACCTTTTCTACGCCTTCACCTACCGCTTCTATGACTCCGCTATACTCATGACCCTGAACCACCGGATAAGAAGTAAAGGGATGTTTTCCGTAATAGACGTGAATGTCGCTGCCGCATATACCAATTCGCTTGATTCGCAGCAATACTTCGCCCGGACCTGCTTCGGGTCCAGGTACGTCGCGAAATTCAATTTTGCCTGGTTTTGTCATTATCGCCTGTCTCATTTTGGCTCTTTTGCAATTTGTAAAAACGAGCAAATCTCAACTCGTTAACCAATCATTAAATTTTTTTAAGCTTGTTGCAAAGTGTTGATTTCAGCGTTTTTTTTAACACAGCTTCCGATTAGTGTCCAGCCAAAACTATAGTTGATTTGAAGTCTTTTTGAAAAACGTCAAAAAACCATTTCGAATCTTTCCATTTTCACACAACTGAAAAGATGTTTTTGCTGAATCCAGCAACTGCAAACGGAATTGGGGGATTATTGGCACACGGGACTCAATCTTTTTTCACATCAGTAATACTTTACGCCTTCAGATGCTTAGAAAGCAAGCCCCGGAGTTCATAGCTGAATAAGATCGGCAGATTGAATTTGGGAATGGCGGTATTCAAAGTAAAACGGCTGTGCAGGATTAAGCTGCACAGCCGCAGATTTGCTTAGTCGGTGACTTATACAGAGGTTATTGCTCAGATTCCTTCTCAGCTCTTGTGAAATCAACTTCCGGTCCGCTAAAGTTCGTCTGGTCATACGCCTGCTGTTCCCGCTCAGATAAAACAGGTGTTGTTGCGATATGAGGAGTTATAAAAACCACCATCTCACTTGTAATGGTATCTTCACCTTCGAATCTAAAAAGAAGACCAACCAAGGGTATATCACCGAGTATGGGCACCTTGTTAACCTGTCTGGTAACATCTTTCTTCCGCAGTCCGCCTAAAACCACCGTCTGGCCGTTCTTTACCAGCAATGTAGTATTAGCTTCACGCCTGTCAACAACCGGCTGAGGATAGCTTATTGTGCCAGTTCCTGCAAATGTTACTTCATCCACCTTGACACTAAACATTGGCTGCACCTGAAGCTTTATCATCCCATCACGGGTCAGATGGGGTATAACATTGAGTTCCACACCAACCTCTTTGAAACTGGTTGTTCCTATACTGCCACCATAGGCGGATTCTGTCAATACCTGGTAAGGCAGCTCTGAGATAATCTTAAAGTTTGCGGTGTGATTATCAAGCACCAGAACTCTCGGATTGGCAAGGAGCTTGGCGTTAATTTTATTTTGCTGAGCTTTTAACACCATGTCAATATCAATCCCAGCATTAAGCCAGCCAAATCGCAGGACCCCTGCAGTACCCGAGGTTTTTCCGGTGGCACCGGAAAAGACACCTGTGAGAAACGGGTCAGTCCTGATATCGGGATTTACACCAATCCCTCCTACTCCGCTAGTACCATAATCCGTATTTCGTCCTGCATTCCATTCGATACCGAGGTCGAGCTTGTCTTTACTGGTTATATCATAGATTCTGGCCTCGACGAGTATCTGCGGCGTGATGCGGTCAATTTCCTCGATGAACTTATCAATGGACTTTATTTTGCTTTCAATGTCGGTAACAATGATATTGCTCGTGCCGGCATTCGAGGAAATATAGCCGCGTTTCGAAATAAATTTTGTCAGAGCACTTTCAACTTCAGCAACATCGGCATAAGTAATTCGATAAATCTTGTTTACGACTCTCTCAGCGGTTTCATTGGTAATCTCTCCAATCGGCGCCACTCTTATCATATTCTTACTTAGTGTATAGCCGTAGCCATGTGCGGCAAGAATATTGTTTAATGCTTCCTGGAGCGGTACATCAGTGAGCGATGCGGTAACGCTTCCTTCGACTTTGGGACTTTTGACAATATCGACATCCGCCTGCTCAGCCATTATCCTTAATACATCATCTATAGCTGTGCTCCTGAAATCAACAGTTATACGTTTTTGCATCCGCTGTTCAAGAGTTGTCAAAACCTCTTTACTGCCCGAAACTTCACCCGTTCCCGCGGCAAAGGCAGCGGCACAGGTTACTGCGATGAACGCCGGGATTAAAAGATACTTTACTTTTTGAGATTTCAAAATACTGTTCTTCATAATACGCCCTTTCTAAAATTTTTCTGTGTGTAAATTACTGTTATTTGTTTCCTTATTAACGTTGAACTTTTTGAGTCCATTCTTCTCCGTCCTTTTCAAACTCAATGCCGTCTTCGGTTATCTTTACAATAATTGCACCCATTATTTCATCACCCTCGTAAACTATTTTGTCGGAAATAATTGCTGAGGGTCTGTCTTTGCTATATAGAATACCTTTTATAATTATCTTATCCTTACTTTCCGGCTGCACAGAAACCATAGAAGTTGATTGCATAGGGTTTCGAAGCGTTTCCGGATATGGTTCAGGTCTTTGCCAATCAAATTCTGCTCCGGCTGTAGTCGTGGCGGCTATTGAACCGGCAGGTTTCGTGGTTTTATTTCTTTTGCCTGCAGGCCCCTTCATTACCTGCGTCAGAACAACTATCAGAACGACAAAAAGAACCAAAATCAGCACTGCCATTACCTTCTGCTTTGGTTCACTAACGCCCGACTTCGGGGCAAAGAGCTTGGCCTTTATTTGCTCTATTTTGCTCTTCCGGGCAGGAGACGGATAAGCCGGCTTTGCAGCAGTCTTGACTTTGGTTTTTTCAAGCGGAGCAGCTTCAGGCAGCTTTATCAGCGGTTCCGTCTGTTCCTCAACTAATTCCGGCTGCTCCTCGACAGGTTTCGGTTCTGGCTGTTCGGGAGGTTCCGGATGTTCCTCGACCGGCTCCGGCTGCTGGGGAGGCTCTGCTTTCAGATGGCTTGGTGTGAGCAGTTCGCCAGGGACACCGCCGCTTTGCTCAGATGCAGGAACTTCATACGATTCCTGCTGCTCCTTGTCTTTAGCGGAGACACCGTCGAAAATCGAAGCGATATCTTTGTGCAAACCTGTCCGCTGTTCAGACATTAGTTATCTCCTCGAGCATGTCTTCCTGGTTAATCGATTCTTCCGTAACAACAGCGTCACCACAAATCTCTTCAGCCAAAGCCCTGTACTCATCAGCAGCTCTGCTGAGCGGCGCATAAGTCAAAATAGACTGACTAGCACTCGGTGCTTCAGCCAACCTTACGGCCTTGTGAATAACCGTCTTAAATACAAGGTCACCAAAATACCCGCGCATCTGCTCCTGAATCTGTTTGCTGAAAATAGTTCTCTCTTCTACGAAGGTTAACAGTAAACCCAGAATGTGGACGTCGCAGGGATAGAAATTGGAACGAATAACGTTCGCTGTCTCAAAGAGCTGCTTTAGACCTTCTACTGCATAGTAATGCACCTGAACCGGCACAACAACACCGGTACTGGCAACCAGAGCGTTAAGCGTCAACAGCCCACCCCAGGGCGGGCAGTCGATAACGCATGTATCGTATTCATTTTGAACCGTCTCGAGCTGCTTGGTCAAAACATATGCTTTCCCCCCCACCTCGCTCAGTTCAACATCGGCACCTGCAAGCAACACATTACTCGGCGCCAAACTAAGCCGTTCCACATCGGTTTGCAATATAACTTCAGAGATTGGGATTCTGTCATGAGTAAGGCAGTCATAAATGGACCTTTCCAACTTTTCCAGATTATACCCAAACGCAAGAGTGCTATGGCCCTGCGGGTCAAAATCAAGCAACAATACCTTTCTTCCTCTCTCGGCAAAAGCAGCCGCAAGGTTCACCGCAGTGGTTGTCTTACCGCAACCACCTTTTTGATTTGCTACAGCTATCGTTTCCATCTTACACCAATAAATAGTTAGTTTTTAAAAAAGCCAATCCGTATTACTAACCTTTCTGTTCCTTTTTAACAAATACCGCCAGGTCCATATTTACCTGATGGCCTATATCAGCCCTACTTGACTGAGTTATCGAGAACTCATCAATAAAAATAACAGGTTTGTGCCTTTCAAGAGAATTCAGTAACGTTGCGAACTGATTGAAACTACCGTCAAAACTCAAATCAATAGTGTTCTCAGCCACGTATTGGCAATTCGGTATTGACGAAACCATCTCATCTTTTTTACTTTTAACGCTGAATGAACCGACCTGCTTTTCTTTGGCAATCTGACTTATATCAAACATCAAATTGGCCAAGTCTTCAGCATCAATAACAAAACCGCTCAATTTATCTCGAAGACCTTTGATGTTTGTATCCATCTCGTTTCTGGTTTCTTCCTCAGCCGCTTTTAAGGCCAGCTTGTATGTCCGTTCTTTCTCGGCAAGCTGTTTTTCCACATCTTTGCTTAAAACGCTCTGCGGTACCAGCACAAGCATATACATAAACAGGAACAATATGAAACAGCCCGTCCATATTAAAGCCGTAGTTATACAATACTTTTTTGCACTCAGTTTCATATCAACACCTTATAAGCCGGGCTTGAAAATACATTCAATCTCGTATAAGTAAATCCTTTGCTCCTCAAGAGTATGCATATTCTGCGAGACTCTGATATTGTCCAGTTTTGGTCCGAGTACTTCTGATGAATATAGACTGTCTCGAAATTCCTTTATTGCTTGATCACAGTTTGAACCAGAAGTTCCGGTAACATTCATATGCAATGTTCTTATAGGAACGCTAACACTTACGATTTTCTCGGGGTCGTTTTTCTTTGGCACCTTGCGTTTTATGGCACTCTGTTTGACCCCAAGCTTGGTTAACACAACCGAATCCGGGATATTTTCGACCACCGTTATCAACACAGGCGACCACTGAATATGCCTGCCGCCGAAGAGAGCGTCTCCAACCTCTGACAGGTAGTTATTTATATTTTTCTTTTCTGCTTCGAAAGCCTGCTGTATTTTTACAGCTTCTGACAATTCGCTGGTTTTAATTTCGATATTAACTATTCTTTGTTTTTGTATGGATATAAGTATTTTGTTGTGCAGATAATAGCCTAACATTGCCCCTGTGATAATCACAGGCACTGCAATAGTTACAAGAACGATTGCTATGCTTTGCGGCCTGCTTTTTGCCGGCACGCCCTGTCCTTTTAACAAATCTATCTCGAACATATTCAGACTGACCTCATAGCAAGACCGGCCGCCAGCGCCAATGCAGGACCTCTGTTTTGAAGAACTTCTTCGCAGGACGGACTTGCTTCTAAAGAGAACCTCTCAAACGGGTTCCATAATACGGCGGAGGTTGTAAGCTGTTTATCCAATAATTCAACAAAACCTTTAGCCAGCGCAAACCCGCCACAAACGTATATTTTTTCAACAACGGATGATTTCTTTTGAGCTGTGTAATAACGCAGGGTTTCATTCACATCGACAATCAACTCCCCAGATGCCTCCTGCAACCTCTGGCGGAAATCAGGACACATATCCTGTGCCTCTTTACCGTCAAACAAAGCCGCTCCGATTTCTGTCCATTGAGCACCAGTTAAATCAACGAGTTGCTTCATTATTTCATTTCCCGCATAATTCATATCACGAACAAACGGCGTTCCGTCATCACCCATCATCGCGAGAGTTGAGCAGTTACCGCCCACGTTTAAAATGGCTGCAACACCGCTATCCTTCTGCTCTTTTTCGTATTCATTGAAGCAATTCAAAAGTGCCAGTCCGTCCACATCCATTAAGACGGCATCAAGAGAAGCACTCTCAACTATTCTTTTTCTATTTTGGAGCACCTTATTGGTCGCTGCTACTAAAACGCCTTTGATACTATCATCATCATTTGCTATCAACTGGTAATCGACGGCGCTGTCGTTAATACTGAATGGACAAACCTGGTCGGCTTCAAAGAAAACCGCTCCTTCTATCTCCTCCGGCGGGATTTGGGGGAAATTAAAGGGACGTACGGCAACCTCCCGGCCGCTGACATTACAAACAGCTAACTTTGACTGAAACTTGCCGGTTTTCAGACAAGTATGAATCGCTCTGACGATGTTCATTTTTCTGCTGTCTTTGTCGGTTACCTGTTCATCATCAATTTCAGCTATCTCGGCCGCTGTTACAATATAACCGGAACTGTTCTTGTGCATCTGAACCAATTTCACCACTGACGAACCTATATCCAGTCCCAGCATCTCTTTCCTCTTCCTCTCAAATTTCAGCAATTGCTTCCAGCCCAATTATCTCAACCTTTCAAAAATAATTTGAAACCTTTCTTCATTAGGGTATGGTGTTTTTTCCACAGTGTTTCTATCGACCTGATTCGATGCTGGGATTATGTAGAAAGTAGAAAACATCAGTGGGATAAGAAAATTTGTTCAGTTCCTTAGTCCTATAAAATATGGTTTATGATAGTAAAGGCATACAACCATGGAAGAAGAAATGTTCAGCTTGAATCAAAGCAAGGAAAATAATGATGTCTCAGGAATTTTAAAAGTGGGAAAATAAGTTTATCGGTCTATTCGTAGTCTAAACAACTTAGGTCAGTTTATGGTTGTTTTCTTATAGATAAGATGACTACTATCGTAAGGAAGAAAATAATAGAAGGATGAGCCAAAAACAGCAGAACGACATTGTTCTTAGTCCACGCGATAATCGTGCCAGCCGGCAGGAGCAGGCACATATTTTCCGCTTAGCTGAAAATCACTGGGCATAATACCCTGAATCAATCTTTCATCGAGATAATAACGCTTAAAGTAGCCGGTCGAGTTACCTACCGGACCTCTCATGGCTTCAATAATCTGACCTCGGACATACAAATAGTTTCGCCCGCCTGGTCCGTCTTTTCTACCCCCATAAGTCAAGCCAGACCAGATATCAACGTTTTCAGCTCCCCAGCCGCCACCGCCGACAATTATCGATGCCTCCACGGTCATATGGCGAGGTAAACTTCGGTCATATTCATTACCACCGTCGCTATTGGCTACCGGCTCATAAATTGCTCCGTCAGCACTAAGGTCATCAGGAGAACCGGGATACTTATTCCTTCCACCCGTGGAATATTCGGACATGCCTGGGTCAACCACTTTAATTACACCCTGGCTGACAATCTCAATTGCATTTGAGTTATCCAATGTTGGCATTTGAAGACCATCACCCTGGACTTCCCCTTCCCTTTCACCATAGACAAATAATTCATTTCCAAGCCATATATTACCTGTGGCAACAACTCTGACTTTTCCCTTAACTGCATTGAGGAAATCAACCGAAGATGCGTTTTCACTTCTAGAGCCAATAATAACATTGCCATCAACAAAAATTTGAGCAGAAGTGGTTCCTTCAACGCCTCCATAAGAAGGAGCCACGTAAATCGGTGAGGATGGGTCATCAACCCGTACGGTATATCTTTTACTCGGGTCGTCAGGAATATAATGATATGCATAGCTATCGTATTTTTCATAACTTTGAGGGTCGCTGGCCGGTTCAATCTTGTAATCTCTGGTCGCTCTTCTTTCGTTATCCGCGCCATATCCGCGAACAGTGCAGTCCTTTGTTATTTGAACATAGCCTGTTCCAGAATCGACGAAAAACTCCAGTTGAACAGCGGGATGACCATCTCCGCCGTCAACTGCAGGATTAGCAACAGGAGTAAATCTATAGCTGCCGTTAGTCGCATCCCCGAACATTTTAATCTTCCCAGCCACAATGTCTTCATTTTTAATCGCGTTATCCGGCTGGTTGAACGAAACACCCACTTCAAAACAATCCATATCAGATGCGTATTTATCCGCACCGCCCGATGAATAACGGGATTCGCTAAAGGTAACAGACTGTAAAAATCTGGGGTCGCCATCTATGTCCATATCGGGCTCAGAATCTTCAGGATTTCCATAGCCATTAACATGTACAGGAATATCGAGGATTTCCGTATCAACGAAAGGCCAGCGTATAGTTGACGAAGTTCCGGTTGGTATCCTGTGAGTTGATGACCAGCCTGTTATCGCCTGGACCACCTTAACTTCCACCGTTCGGGCGAACATGCCGGCTTGTCCTATAGATACTATTTTGTAAATAGGCCTTGCTCCGATAAATGAATCAAAAGAAATTTTATATTCAGACCCAGCATCTTGGAAAGAAACATTTCCTGTCGGGTCAAAGTCATTGCTTGCTAAAGCAGCCAGCATACCCGGCTGCTGGCTCATTCTGAAGATAGCTTCTTCATAACCGGCTTCGGCTGCCAGCATTGCGGCAAGTTCGCTTTTATATTGAACTGCGCGGTGTCTTACGCCATAAGCTACTGTCAACAGGCCTGCCCCGGAAACAGCTAAAATGATAAGTGAAACAACAAGCAGAACCAGCACAGAACCCTGTTTTCTGCTCCGATATCGCCTAATTTTTGCTTTCATATACACTCCCGATTTTTTATTCCATCACCTCGGCCAAATATTTCGCATCAGCGCTGCCGTCATTACTTTGATACTCTCATCGGTTTCCGTGTCATTGAGCGTAACATTTATTCTGATGCAGCCTTTACCTGTACCACTAACCATCGTGTGACTAAAAATTCCATCATCATTGTCGTCATCGTCGACATACTCTGACAGAACTACGGTTGTTACATTATTATTACTTCTTGAGCCACCTCCAGCAGGAATGCCGCCCGGCGGATAAGGACCGTAGTCAACCTTTAACTGAGTGTCATCAAGGTAAAAAAGTGCATACGCAGTGGCAATTTTGCTAACGTCCAGGAGGCCGTGACTATCTTCGCTGTCCAGCTCAACATCCCAGTATCTGAACTCCACCGCATCACCGTAGAGCACTTCTTCATCTGAGCTTCCCTCAGGCTCGACAGGGGTAAAATCTCCGCCATCAACTTCATAGAGTGTATAATTTAAGCGGTTGGACCTTCTGCCCATACTACCAAATGAAATCCTAATGGCCTGTGCATCCTGTTTTATCTCGTGATATGCTGAATTGTAGACATTCTGCCACGCTCGCTGGCCACTTACAAGCAGAACACCAACAGTCAAAACAAGCATTGAGCTCATAAGCATAGCGATAACCAGCTCAATCAGAGTGACACCGGGACAATTTTTTTTGTTATAAGAACACATTTTTCCCCTCTTTTCAGCCTCCTGAGGCATCAAGTCTGACATAAGTAGTTAAGGTAACCGGAGTTATTAACTCTATTGGACCAATTCCGCTGGCGGAATTATCAGCAGATACCTGTTCTGATACGATTTCTCCCTCATTAAGATCCTGATTAACGACCCCGCCATAGATTCTAACGACAAGCTGTCTGAGTGTTACTTGCGCGGCGGCATCGAATGCAACATTGCCCCAGCCGAGTATAGCCAGCATTGGAATATCATCAACAGAGATACTGTATTCCGTCATATTCCCCGGCATACCCTCGCTGTAACTAATGTTGGGTATGTCTACAGCCTTGGTGAATCCAAGTCCCAAATTTATCGGACCATTTTCCGCATACTCTTCTGAGCCGCCGGTACTCTTCCAGTCTTCCAGGAGCAAATGGCCAATGTGTGTCGATGCCATCTGTATGCTGGCTAATCTGGCCTGTTTTGCAGCATAATACTGGTATCGCAAAGCACCTAAGGAGGCTATCGCCAAAACAACCATAGCTACCATTACCTCAATTAGAGTAAGCGCTGAAGAGAATTTAGGACGTCTAATCAACATAATCCAATGCCCCCATCACAAGGTTATCCAGCCGATGGGAGTACTCGTATACTCCCATCGGACTGTTTTTATTAACTTAATCTATTTGGGCTTAGGGAAATTACTCCTCTCGCCAGCTATTGACCGTAAAATATATACCAATATCATCGATATTTACTTCCGCCAGTTCTGTATCGTAATAAACAGTGCTTTTACTTTTCAACTCAAAATCGTTGCTGACAAAGGAACCAAAAATATCACCGCCAGCTTTAATACCCACTGAAGCATCCGGTGCATAAACCGTCCCATAGAATTCATTCTTAGCTTTAAGTTCAATTATCTGGCCCGGTTCGCCCGTTCCAAACAGATTAAAGTGACTGGCCAATCCATGTTCGTTAGTGATCTCTGCTCCTTCCTTTGAAATCCAATCACCATCAATATATACATCCAAAGAAGAACCCGCTTTTATAACAATTTCTGCGCCGTTACCCAAATCAACATCCCCGGTCACGTATAGGACAACATCTCCACCATCAACAGTGATAACTTCGCTGTTGCCTAAATTAATATACGAATATTCACCGCTGCGAAAAGGGATTATGGTTACGGATTGTTTAATAAAACCCTTATAAAAAAGAGATTCAGGTGGACTTACCGGCGGGAAGTATATCTCTTGCGGCATATCACGGGTTTCTCCAGTAATCGTACCTTTGCTTCGAATAACATTTGCCGGGTCGCCCCCCACTCCTACATACACATCTCCATTAACACTCGAACCATTCATAACGATTACACTATCATCGCCGACACTGTTCGTGCCAATCTGTATCTTTAAGTCCTTTTTACCCGACTTGCTGTTATAGCCTGTAACTGCAGAGTTGGGGTATAAGCTAAGATTCTTTTGAACTGCGACGGCAAAATTAAAAACGCTTTTAAGCATTGTCGTCGAATATACCTTTCTTTGTGCGTTGACGGACTCGCCGGTTGAGACGATGTTAAAGCTTGAGGGGGTTCCTGTAACCGTAAAGCTGAAAGTTTCTGATGAATTCGGCAAGGCAATATCCGTCATGGTTGGCAACTCATCGTTATTCCAGATTGTATCATCATCGACTTTTTTGTTTAATAAATGTATTACCTGGACAAGACCGGCATCAGCTGCGGCTCTGGCACGAATATCTGCTGTAGTCGTTATAGACCGCAATCGTGCATGTTGACCCAAGTTCAACAGGCCGACTCCGGTGAAAGCCAAAATTACAATCAACGCAGTGATAAGCGGGAGAACAAAACCGCGACTATTGTTTTTCTTTCTTTTTTTCCCAATCATTACAATATCTCCCCTGAGCAACCAAATCTTACTTGGTGTGTCTAACCGCAGAACATCTTAACTCTATCATCTCATGATGGCCATCATCAATATTCAACGCCATCCGAACACTACTACCTTCAACACTAAAATACGAGTATGTAACATTACCGGCCAGCATTACAACACTGTCCGGCTCAAGCTCATCGACACCATCTAACTCACCATAAGAAATCATCAGCTCACCATTGTCTGTCGTGTAAAACATCGCATATTTATCCGGCTGTGTAGAATATATATCAGCATAATAATAAAGAGTAACATATTCACCATCGGAACCAACTTCAGGTTGTCTGAGCTCTATACTTGATTTGCGAACTACCGCATCGAAAGCGCTTTTGGCCACATAACCATCAGTTACTCCACCACCATAGACCTGATTATAAGTATTTTGCCATCCTTGTTGATTTGAGACCAGGACAATCCCTGAGGAAAATACTATAATAACGCCCATAAAAGCAGCTACTAACAGTTCCAAGAGCGTTACACCACGCCTCATTCTCTTTATCTTTTTTATTTTCTTTATTTTCAATCTCATTTTAGCTGAGACCTTTCTGTTCACTCAATCTAATAACCAACATAAGTGGTCAGCTTAACATATTTCATCGATTCATAATCATAATACTGCCTGTCATATAAATCATAACCATCGGATATTGACCTCTGTATATTTCCCGGCACCCAGGAAGTAGAAACATTTAACGCTCGCGGTATGGACAAAGCGGCCTCTTTATATGATAACGTTACATAATAAGTAGTACGATAAAACTCAATTTGATAGCCGCCTAATTTTGTAAATCCGGAAGGAGCCGGCGGGACCAAATCGCTCTCGGAAACGATAAAATCTTCACCAAACGTTTCTACGGGGTCAAATCTCTCGAGCCCTCCTAATCCTTTCCAGCTTTCCAACAAAAGCGAGCTAACTCTGGCTGCATAGTTTTGTACATCAGCTTTACGCGCATCTAAAGCGCTATAGTATCGAAAGCCCATAGCGCCTAAAACAGCTATCGCCAGTATAGCCATAGCTACCATCACCTCAACCAGAGTAAATGCTGAAGAGAATTTAGAGCTTTTTAACATCATACCAGCCACCCCTTGATATGAAAACTACGTTAAAAACACTAACGGTGAAAACAAGGGGAGACCTGAGCGGGTCTCCCCTTCTGTTACAATCTTTTATTGTTTTACCCAATTACCATCAGCTTGCAACTGATACGTGCCGGTGGGTCCGTCAGCTTGTGTAGACGGACCAGCCTCGACAACACAGGTTCCGGGGGCAGATAGAACGCTGGAGACGGTATAATCTGCCTGGTTAAAATAAGAACCTGTAAGGTCCAAGCTGGTAAATCCCAACGCCTCGTAGGTGGCCTGTGTATCAAGACCAGTCTCTATTGCGCTGTAGTCAAAATTGGGACCTTTCTCAGCAATGTAGGCACGAACAGCGGATTTGATAGCTCCGGCCGCGGCGTTCGCCTCAGACCACTTGGCCGAATCGATTCGGCCTCTCATAATCGGAACCGCCACTGCTGCAAGGATACCGACAATGAGAATTACAACCATCAGTTCAATTAATGTAAAACCTTTTCTTGCTTTCATTTTAACCTCCTGACAAAATCCTCTGATTAAAAACAACATTACATAGCGTTGTTACAATACAAATCTATTATAGCGTTATTACAATCGGTCAAAACAGCCGATTACTAAATTAGCTTTTCAACTTTTCTTCCGTGGATAAAAATTCTTCCCCCATTATGTCTGCACTTACTATCTTAAAGTATACTCGCTTTTTATCGACTGCCAAATTCTATTGAGAAAAAACCGGTATAAAAAATGAACTACTTTTATTTTCGCTTTAACCGGAAACATCCGACATCGTGAAAATCGGCAGATACAGCGCAAGAAGCACCACCGTTACAATAGCTCCAACTGTTACAATCATTATCGGCTCAAGCAAGCTCATCAAGGATGTTATCGTTGCATCGACCTTTCTCTCGTAGTAGTCTGCGGTTCTGTCCAGCACTCTGGAGAGCGAACCGCTCTTTTCTCCGACCTGAATCATTTTTACCACTAAATTCGGGAAAAAGCCGGTGGCAGATACACTTAAGGAAATGTTTATGCCCTCAACAATGTTGTCTCTTGTCCGGGTTATTGCGGACTCAATAACATCATTACTGGTCATTGTTGTCAGAATATTGAACACCTCAAGGACAGAGACGCCGGCAGCAAGCAATGTCGACATCGTCCTGCAGAACGTTGCAACAAACGCATGCCTATAAAGCTTACCGAATAACGGCAAACCGAGAAAGATTTTGGAAAAAATATAATGGCCCTTTTTAGTCTTGGTATAAGCTAAAAACGAGAAAATTATTATAAGCAAAATTGAGCCGATAATGTAGACAAGATTAAAACGCAAGATATCATAAAAACTCATAAATACCTGAGTAAAAGTGGGCAGCTCGTTGCCAAGCTGGTCAAATATAGCGCGGAACCGCGGAATAATAAAGGTCATTATAGCTATTACTATCAAAACAATAAAAGAGAACACAAAAATTGGATATGACATTGCCCCTTTTACCTTTTTGGCTAATTTGTCGCGGTTTTCGTAATACTCGGCCAATCTGTGCAGTGCCTGCGGCATATTGCCTCCGGTTTCGCCGGCTAATATCATAGCACGGCTTAATTTGTTGAAAACATTCGGAAATTTTGAGATGCTGTCTGAGAAACTCTCGCCTCTTTCTACATTCTCTAAAACCTGGCGGAGAACGTCCCGAAGCTGCAGATTCTCAATATCCTCGGAAACAACATCTAAAGCTGTTGTAATAGGGATTCCCCCCTCTACCATAGTGGTCAATTGCCAACAAAGCGCTGACAGGTCCGCTGACTTTATTCGCTTTCTTCGTACAGTTTTCCTGGTTTTGGTTTTGCCTGTGGATACTTCTTTGACGGAAATGGGGGTCAAGCCCTGTTCGCGAAGCCAGCCAAGGACATTTACCGAGGAGTCGTCCTGCTTAAGGCCTTCCATTCGTATGCCGGATAAGTCCCGAGCAATATAGCTAAAGCTCTTCATTCAAATACTCCTTTATAACATATTCGCAGCGGTTGTCTGTCATATCGATTCGATAAAGATAAAAACCCTTCGCCACGTTGTTTTTCTTCGCCTTATGCGGTTATAAGACTAACTCTTTTTAGTCCTGAACTAAATCACAGCATCTTTACAATCGGCTGTGCTAAACCTCAAGTTTAACAAAAAATCACGTTACATACGGGGGGAGTGTCGTTGTAAATCCGGTTACACAGCTGTTTGCTCTTTTTTTATAGGAACAAAAAAAATAACTGCTTACCAAAAAAGTAATATTTATAAATGTCGGAGTTTCGAGCCGGGAAAAAATCTGTGAATCATTCAACGTCTATATCCTCAGCAAACGTTGTGCTAAGAACCTCCTCAGCGGTGGTTAAGCCCTGTAATACCTTGCCTGCGCCGCTTTCCAGTAATCCTCCATAGCCCTTTTGACGCGCAAACTTTCGGATTTCCAACTCATTGATACCGGCGACCATCTTATCCCGCATATCGCTGTCCACAACTAAAAACTCAAATATAGGCAATCGTCCGAAATAACCCGTCCCCCCACAACTCGAACATCCCTCGCCCTTGCAAAAATTGGGGTCTTTGACCTGCTCAGGATTAATTTTTAACTGTCTTAGAATATCTTTACTTAAAGTTACGGGCTTTTTGCACTTCTGGCAAATCCTTCTAACCAAACGCTGGGCAACAACCAAATTAAGCGTTGAACCAAGCAAGTACGGCTCAATGCCCATATACATCAATCTGCTTATCGCACTGGGCGCATCATTTGTATGGAACGTGCTTAAGACAAGGTGGCCTGTTAAGGACGCCTTGATTGCAATCTCTACGGTTTCCTTGTCCCGAATTTCACCAATTAGAATGATATCGGGGTCCTGTCTCAATATCGCACGCAAACAGGATGCAAAATCGAAATGAATCTCGGGTTTGACCTGAACCTGATTGATACCGGCGAGCCGATATTCAACGGGGTCTTCCACCGTAGTAATATTCTTTGAGGGGTCTTTGAGATAATTCAATGCAGAATACAGAGTGGTGCTTTTACCGCTTCCGGTCGGCCCGGTAACAATTATAATACCATGCGGCTGAGTTACTATGGCCTTAAACTGCTTAAGCAATTTAGGTTCGAAACCAAGCTGGTCTACATTATGGTTTACCGCCGTGGCATCTAAAATTCTCATCACCACCTTTTCGCCATAAATAGTGGGAAGAGCCGATACCCTTATGTCTATCTTCCTGCCGGAAGTTTTTATCTTGAAGCGGCCGTCCTGAGGCAGCCTGCGTTCGGCAATATCCATCTGAGCAAGAATTTTAATCCTGGTAACCACTGCAGACTGCATCCTCTTGGCCGGCGGAACCATATCACGAAGCAGACCATCGATTCGCATGCGAACCATCATTGAACTTTCCTGTGGCTCAATATGAATATCACTTGCCCGGCTTTTGACCGCCTGACTCAAAAGCAAATCGACAAATCGAATCACAGGGGCTTTCGCCGCCGCCGCTTCGCTGTCGAGCTCGTCATCTAAGGACTCTTGTTCAATTGTCTCTTCCAGGGTCTCATCGGAGTCGACTTCGAATTCCACCAGGTCTCGAAGATGCTGCTCTTCAACATCGGAACCGTGATAGATTACCTCTATCGCCCGTAGTATCTGCCCGGGCGAGCTGATAACCACCTTGACCTGCGACTGGAGCTTCAGCGTAATTGTATCTATTGCTATAACATTAAGAGGGTCAGCCATCGCCACAACAATTTTGTCCTCCTCCAAACCGACAGCAATAAGGCAAAATCGCTTGCAGATGCTTTCCGGGAGTACTCTGGCGGTGGCAGTATCTATCTTTGAAATATCATTTAAACTAATGTATTTCATCGACAGATATTCAGCTAAGGCACGGGTAATATCTTCGTCCTTCAGCTTTTCGAGCCGAAGCATCACTTCGCCCAGACGACCGCCGTTTTTCCGCTGCTCGTCCAGGGCATCTTTCAAATCCTGCCTATTTATAAGACCTTTGGAGACGAGTAATTCGCCGAAAAGACTTTCGGTCTTGGCTTCCTTCATCTGAGCAACATTGGAAGTAGTTTGCGCACTTTTCATTCAAACTCCTTTACTTTACTGTGTGCCCCGCCTCTTGGAGAGGCGATGTGTACCTTTTCCATAGGACACCAAAGAAACTATCGTCCTCTTTCACGGCTTACTTAACTGAAGGACATAATTCTGCGCGCTGTGTTTATGAAATGTAAGACCTTAACAAACATAAAGTTATGCTGTTTTTAGATTTGAGAAGGAGGAAAAGTTTCCCAACGAAACGGTAATTTAGGCCGAACTGATATTTTCGATTATCGATATTGATGATTGTAGGGAATATAGCGAGCTAACTGTTCTTTTCTTAATCTTTCTTTAAATACAAGGTCTGGCTTGGGAATGCGAATTCAATCTGCTCGTCCTCAAAGCGTTTCATCATCTCGAGGTTTACTCTCTCGTTGACATCCAAAAAGACCCACCAGTCAGCAGGAGCTACCCAGTATGTCATATAAATATTTAACGACCAGTCATTGAATTCATTAAAAAAAACCTTCGGAGCAAAATCAGGGTTCGTATTTACTTCAGGGAAGCCGGACAAAATCTCTTTTATAAGCTCAACGGCGCGCCGGGCTTTTTTGTATCCCGAATCGTAGGTTATGGTAATATTCGAAGTTCTGCGGATGAAATTTCTTTTGCTGACATTTTCTATATTGGTATTTGCAATCACACTGTTTGGTACCGTAACCAAACTGCCCTGCTTGGTCCTAACTTTGGTACTTCTAAAGCCCACTTCTTCTATGGTGCCGAAATGACCTTCGATTTTGACAAGGTCGTCGATTTGAAAAGGTCTGTCGGCAAAGATTGTTATCGAGCCGAAGAAATTCGCAATGGAATCTTTTGCAGCGAGAGCGACGGCGATGCCTCCGACTCCAGCACTTAACAGAATAGCTCTTATTTCTGCGTTTAAAATACCGTCCGCAATCCACAAAGCCGCTATAATGGCAATAGTAACGCGGAGTGACTTTCGAATGACGGGGACAAGCATATCATCAATTTTTGTTCTGGTTCTGCCGACGATACGCCTAAGATAGTACTCGATCACATCAACGAGACGGTAGAGAGCGTAAGCTAAAGCGATAGCAGCAATGGCCTGTGCGATTTTTGTCCAGTACTCTTCAATGGCAGGACTAATACCCTCATCACCAAAAACCAAACATACTTTGCAGATAAGTAATCCCAATGCGAAAAAGGCGACTGAAATCGGCTTGGCCAGGCACCCTATAAAGAGTGTCAGGGCAGTTTTCCCACGGTTTTTTTCTCGATGGGATGCGTATGCATCCAGAAAAAACCGGGCGATTCGCCCTGCTGCCATTGAAGCCAAAACAATCACCAGAACAAGTACGAATCGCCAGATGACATTGCCTTGGATGATTTCATAGTAAATGGTTTTGGAGAACCAATTGGTTGAAGCGATTAAATTTATGAATGTCGGCAAGCTCATTTTTTGTCTCCCAAATACTAAACAGCACATACTCTGCTAACATTTTTCTTATTTTCCCGATGAATAATGATAATTGATATATTCAGAAAGACAAGGCAAAATATTTTGTTAATTCGGTATATCGAGGAGTAAATCAGAAAAACTCACTTAAAATAACAAGTAGAGTAGTTCGGGTATGCGTCATCGTGCCGGCAACGATTAAAAAGAAAGCCCCGGATTTGAATGTCCGAGGCTTGAAGTTTCTGAATATCAAAAATTAGGAAAAAAAGAATTTCAAATCCTTGGGAGGAATTTTATTTCTTAGGGCAACAAGCTTAATCTGTCTCGGCCTGGCAAACGCTTGTTTCTTTCTTGCATCACGGATTGCAATCCTCTGTTTTGTTCTCTGCTGCACTGCAGGTTTTGTCAGAAACCAGGCTACAGGCTCCAGAATCTTTCTTTGCTTGACAGCATTTCTCTTCGCAATTTAACTGACATTCCTCGGCGGGGCAGCCATTTTCAGCATATACTGACGCCTGAATTACCTGGGAAGCCGGGCAAGTTTTGGCTGCTTTATCATAGCTGAATCCGACTAACAGAACGGCTCCACACACCAGTAAAACAACAAGGGTAACCATAATTGTCTTTCGATTCACAACAATTCTCCTGAAAAAATACATCGTTTATATTTCATCATCCTCGGGCAACAGCCAAGAAAAACAACATTAAAATATCATACCATTTCGGTATGAATTGTTCAAGAGGAAAATGACTCAAAGTCAAAGTTTTTCACTTGTGAGATAATTTTTACTCTAAGTGCTTTTAATAACGGAACTTAGCCGAGCAGCTTGAGAATTTAGATAAGATGCAAAGTAAGAAATGGAAATTTATACAGATTATTCTTTCCCTGTTCTCAATTCTAATAGAGATGTGCCCTTTTTAAGTAGCTGCCATTATTTGTCTGTGGCAGAGGCGTTTCTTCAGACAGTACAATTATAACTTTGAATAAGGATTTCTTTGATATCAACAGATTACAGAAAACAATGATTTCATTGTGTTTTTGAGACTAAAAAAAGTGTGGAAAAAGGTGGTTTGATTTTGTATATTAACTCTTCTTTGATTTGGTGGGGTAATCTGCAGATTAAAACAACGGTTTTAAAAAGAAAGGTAAGTTTTTTATGCAAAATAAGTTAAGGCAAAAGTTAGAAGTCGGAAACAGCTTCGTAGTGGTTGTGGAATTAGCATGCGGGCCGGGATTCAGGTTTTCTCCAGTCGAAAAGTTCCTTACATCCTACAAAGATGCCGGCAAGTCCGCGGTGCATCCAGATTTTGATTTCACCAGTATAGCTGTTCCACAAAATCCCAGCGGCGTTCCCAATTTTGAGCCGGAGGCCGCTGAAGAAGGAGGCCTGGAGAAACTGCGTAAGACCATAAATAAGCCCAGAGACCCTCAGCTGGAGCATACTTCATCAATCTTGAATTATTTATTCGGGAAAGACCATACAAAGAAAAATACGTTGATTTTTATCGGAGAATCTATTCATGCATCAATCCCGAACACCAGCAGAGTAATGAAAGAACTGGCTGCGCTTGGCCCGAAAGCTTATTCAGAGCCGAGTGGACCGTTGAATTATATCAAAGCACTGATTGAATCGCAGGTCGATTATGGTGCAGATTACATTGAGGTTAATACTGATGCCTTTGGCGAGGACGACCCACAGATTGTTGTTGATATGATGGTTGAATATACAAAGCTCGTTCGCAAATGGAGTAAAGGTGTTCCGATTTGCATTGACAGCGGTAATAATGATGTTCTGAAAGCCGGCCTGGAGGAATGGTACAATACGACCGAAGCTGTCAAACAACCGCTTATAAATTCGATTAAAGTTTATACGATGGATGAAATGCTTGCTTTAAAAAGGGAATACGATTTTGCTTTCATCGGCCTTTTAATCGGAGAATGCAAGCCGAGCGGCCCTGGCGGTTCTCATTCAATTGATGAATTTTATTCCTTCGCAAAGCAAATTTTTAATAAGGCCACAGGGCAATACGGTTTTAAACCCGAAGAGATATTTTTCGATTCGCAGGTATTCCCACTTGCCATAGATATACCGATGGAGTCGAATGTACCGGGATACACATACCGGGCGTTCGAGTCAATTAAAAAAATCAAAAAAGACCTGAAAATGAAGGGTGTCCACTGCTCACTCGGTATAAGCAATGCCGTTCGTGATTTGCCGGGCAGAACAATCGGAGTCTGCAGAGCATATCTGGCAAAGGCGATTGAATACGGTCTTGATGCTGCGATTGTTAATGTTGCACACCGCTACGGGCAGGTTGAGCCGGCGCCGGAATTGCTCGAACTGGTGGATTCTTTCGCAAAAATGGATGGTTCGTCTGAGAAAATGAATAAATCAATGGCGTTAATGAGTGATTTTTGGCGAAGAAATAAGAAACCAGCAAAATAATATAACAGATGCTCTGAGGTTCTTTTACGACTGAATGGAGTTGGTTGCTTAACCTTAGAGGTATAGATGAGAAACAGATTTGAGCGGTTTAACAGTATTTTTCACTTCACGGGAAGTTTACTCGGCATATTCGGGCTGATTCTTTTTTTCCCTGTAATATTCGTCCTTCTTTATTGGGGACAAAAAAGCGACGGGCCGAATACATTAGCCGCTTTTATCATCCCGGCACTGCTGTCATTTGCCCTTGGATTGCTTCATCGGGGTCGGATGTGATTTTTGGTAGGGACAATTTAATGCTCTACGAGGCTGCCATGACTGCTTTGGCTACTTTAACAGCAGTGGCGCAATCAGTTGAATACCCATTGGCACCAATCTTATCTGCATAGGGCTGTGTAACAGGTGCACCTCCTATTATTACTTTCGCATTTACACCAGCATCTTTCAGGGCTTTTACAGTGTTCTCCATTGAGCGCATAGTTGTAGTTAGGAGTGCGCTCAAGCCAATTACCTGGGCTCCAGATTCTTTAGCTTTTTCAACAAATATTTCAGAAGGAACGTCAACACCAAGATCAATCACATCAAAGCCAGCGCCTTTCATCATCATAGCAACAAGGTTCTTGCCGATGTCATGTACGTCACCTGCAACAGTACCAATCAAAAACTTTCCAGCAGGCTTGACTTCGGCCCTTACCAACTCTGGCTCTAGTATTTCAAGTGCCGACTTCATCGCTCTTGCTGAAATAAGCATTTCTGGGATGCAGAATTCATTTCTGCTGAATTTATCGCCAACAATCACCATTGCTGAGATAAGCCCCTTATCAAGAATCTGTTTTGCAGGTATATTTTCATCTATAGCCTGCTTAGTGATTTCAACTGCTGTATCCCGGTCACCTTTAATTACAGCATCGGACAATACCTTTAAATCTATCATATTTCCACCCTCAAGCTGGGATTTCCCATATAACATTGTATATCTCTGCTCAGCTAAACCGCCGAACCCATTTCCAATAGAATATAAGGCTTGCTTTGAAAAGCAAGCTTTTATATCGATTCTTCATTTTGCCCGTGAGGTACAAAAAATCATATCTGTTTCGATTTTACGCATTTTTATCTCAAAAACTCAAGCAACCTTTTGATAACTTTTCAAAAGACCACCTAAAAAATCGTTTCGGACAATATTCCTAAGGGATACATTTGAAAACTTATAACAGCCCTGCCATTTCTTGCTTGTCTTATTGTATTTGGCTGGAATTTCATTGCAAATCCCCTGATTCGGCCTATGTTCATTAAAATAGCAAGCATAACAATCAAGAACATGTTGTAATCTATTCAGTCCAAAGATCAACAAGTGATTCAAGCATTCATTCTTTACGCTTAAAACAAATCTCTCTGCATGAGCATTTGCATTGGGAGCTTGCAATGGTGTCTTTATCGCTTTTACATTAAAAGCTTCTAACAAAGAATCAAAGGATACGGTATAACATGCATCGTTATCATGCAAGAAGAACCTGTGTGCTTGTCAAGCGGTCGTAGGACAGCCTGGCACGCACATTTATCTCCCTGAAAAATAAGCACTTATGACTTAACCGTCACATCTGGTATTTTCTGCCCCAAAATGCTATAATTCTTCTGTTGATTAGTAATTTTCACTGTTCTATTAAGCTCCAAAAGCAGAGGCCATGACCAAAAATATCGATATCATTAATGCAGTAGTAGCATTTAATGGTGTAAAATGCGAATGAGGTGTTTAGGATTGTAAATGCTTGTCTTTCAAGAGGATAGATAGTTATTCTTAATGGGACCATGCCTCTGCACAATTTTCTTGACAATCACGAAACCCTGCTAAAACGCAGCCGCATGCCGTGGGAGGGCGCGATCGCCCACGTAAGGAGGTGGCAAGGGATTGGGATCGCCGGCGCCGTGCATCATGCCGGTTTCCTGATCAAAGGTGATCACGGTGCGCATCTGCCAGAAATCTCTTAACCTGATCTTGTGCCCGCGCCGCTTCAACTCCTCCACCACTGCCGGATCGGTCTTGGTGCCCAAAGGCGCCAAAGCAGCCGGAATGAGTATCAAGGACATTGCCGCAAGCTCCGATTTCTCTTCCCAGTGCACCTTTATTGCGGTATATAACAAGGCAAAGGAGGAATTTTCCATCCCCAGAGGAAACCAGATTATCAATGAAGACGACGAGTTGTTTTTAATTTCGGCGGCTGAGCATATTAAGGAAGCCGCAGATTTCCTCACCGCCGCAAAAGCAAATTAACACCATCATAAAGCTCAGCTCCGGCTCTGTCGACCAAAGAGGGGTTGTGCCGGGCTTATTTGTTGATTTGAATATTTTCTCCGGAGTTGCATTTTTTTACTCTTGCTCCTGGAAGAGGAATTTGTTAGAAGTATGGACAATTGTCTGGATTAAAGAAATAACTTAAATGGAAGGGAATTTAGTTATGGCAAAGAAAGATGAAAATCCACAGGAAAAGGCCGATTCCAAGGGTCAAAGTAAGGATGAGCAGAAGCCCGATGTCAAAGAGACCCCGCAAGAACAGCCGGCAGAGGCAGCAGAGCAGCCGGAGATTTCTCAGGATTCGAAGAATATGGCAATGTTATGCCATATCCTGGGCTTCCTGACCAGCTTTATAGGACCTTTAGTTATCTGGCTGATAAAGAAAGATGAAGATTCTTTTGTTGATAGAAATGGCAAAGAAGCTTTGAATTTCCAGATTACAGTTTTCATTGGTATGTTTGCTGCGACGCTGTTGACTTGCATATGTATTGGAATTCCACTTTTAATAGCCATTCCGATTCTCGACCTTATCTTTTGTATTATAGCTTCTGTCAAAGCCAGCAGCGGTGTGGCTTATAGGTATCCGATAAACATTCGGTTCTTAAAATGATTTTGCCTGGCTAAAGCTGCTGATTTTCCGGGTCGTTGATGCGCTTAGTTATTAAATTGGTGGTTAGTCTTTGCATTATTGCTATTTGCACGCAGCTCGGCTCGCTCCTGTCACCCCAACAATCTTGAAAATTCTATTTTCCAGACCTTCGACCAATGGATTATGAGTCCAATGAATAAAAACACTAACACTCTCAAAAACAAAGACTTAGCAAACACCAAAAACCAAGTGGACAGGAAAACGGACAGTAAATGCCCGTCTGAAAGCCGAAATCAGGCCGAAAATGACACTACCCCCCTACCGTCTGACTTAACTGAAATCGTAGCGGTTTGGCCTAAGCTATCTGAGCATATCAAGCAGGCAATCAAGGCGCTGGTAAAAACTGTAAAGGGATAATGAGTGAGTATGGATGAATATAGGCAACAGGTTGGAACTATATGAAAATATACGGAAATATACGAGTGAAAGCCCCCCAGGGGCCGGTATTGCAATAAGGGATATAAGACAAACAAGTTGTTAGTAATAGAAATTTTTGGGACTTAAAGGCCTGGGGTTTTTCTGATTTGGAGTTGAAAAGCGAGAGTATTTTCGATATATTCGTGTCATAACAGTCTTACATGGATTTAGAGTTTGGTATTTAAGGAGCTCGTTATGTTCACGGCTGAAGAAATCATGGTTAAAGATGTTGTCTATGTTACAAAGGACACCCCGATACGAGAGGCGATCGAGATTATGCTCAGAGGGGAAATCTCTGGTCTGCCCGTTGTGGGAGATGACATGTCATTGGAGGGAGTTATTACAGAGAAGGACGTGGTAGGTTTAATATACGACTTAGATAGCCTGGAAAGTAAAAAGGTGAGAAACTATATGACCGAACATGCAATTTCCTTTGAAAAGGACGATAGCCTTGTTGATATTTGTGACTTTTTAACCAAGAACCTTTTTCGTAGAGTCCCAATAACTTCGGATGGGAAGCTCGTTGGAATAATCAGTGTTCCAGATATTATTAGATATGCTCTTGTGCTTAGCAGCGAAGGGGGTTCAAAGCCCCAGTGACAGCTTTGTGCGGCTAACACAGTATACTTGATAAACCCAAATCAAACCATCATCCAGCAAAAGGGTAAAAAAATTATTACCTGATGTGAGCATCAGTTATCCTTTACCATCAAGATTAAGGAAGTGCTTCACAAACAAGTCGAATAAGTGGGTTAATGGTAGTTGCTGTACGTGAAATGGATGTTATATTCGAGCTTCTCAGAAACAGTGACCCTCAAAACACGGGGCTTAAGATAGTAATCGAGCCTGAATAGCCAAGGATAAAACTACATAAAAGAGATGGGTAGAAGGGCTAAACCCCCATAGGGCCGGTATTGCAATATGGGATATAAAGGTAAAAAGGTGGTCAGGAGAGAATATTTCTGGCTGCCGGTATACACCCCCCCTGGTATGGGTATGGGACCCATTGGTAGTAAAGCTTGCCCATATCAAATTATCCCGATTTTAGGAATTTAGAATAGATAGCGGTTTATATAGGATTATATATCCGATAGCTCGCTGAATGTGGTCATCGTATTGAACATACGTTTACCTTACAAAGATATTAGCTGATGTTAATCTTTACAACCTGCTGGAAGCCTGCAATTTAGTAGAAAAAAGTAGGATAGAACCTACGAAAATGTACGATGTTGTACGATAACTACCTAACAAAACCTAACTTTTTGAGCCGTCAAAAATGCTAAAATTTTCAGCGTGTTTTTTCCTAACCATATTTGCAATCAGCATAGTGCGGAATCACCTTTGGGCAAAGTAACAGTGAATTTAGTTCCCTTGTTTTCCTGGCTTTGGACAGAAATTTTGCCGCCATGTCTTTCTACTATCTGCTTTACTATCGAAAGTCCAAGGCCTGTGCCATCTTTTTCACTTTTCTTGGCATTGCTGGCTCTAAAAAACTCGTCAAATACGTTCTCAAGTTCATCGGCGGGTATACCAATTCCTGTGTCCGAAATGTCTATCTGGATATACTCACCGTGGCTTTTGGCCTCGATATGAACTTTTTCTTTCTCAGGGGTGTATTTAATCGCATTGAAGAGTAAATTTGTAATCATTTCATTAATTGAGAATTGATTACCAACGATTTGACCTACAGACGGCTCGATACCGGAAGTTACGGTTATCGATTTGTCTTTGGCTTTTCTTTCAACGGTGGCCAAAGCCTGTGATATAGTGTTCGGCAGTGAGAAAGATGCTGTTTCAAATTCACCACTTAATCTCATTTGTGTGAGATTTAACAGTTCGTTAACAAAATCACTAAGCTGGGTAGTTCGGCGACACGATCGCAAAAGAAAATCAGATTGTTTATCGGTCAATGAACCTGAGGATTCATCTGTTGCTACGTGAAGACAGCTTTGTATTGCAGTAAGATGGCCTTTGATGTCGTGGGTGACACGCGAGACATACTCATCCTTTATGCGGTCTTTTTCTCTGAGTTGAGTATTGGCCTCTCTGAGTGCTTTTTCCTGTTTTTGCAACTGTGTAAAAAAAAGATTTTTCTGTACAAAATTGACCTGCCGGGCAACAGCCTCTACAAAATCAAACATTCCGTCGGGTGATTTATTCTCCAAAATATCCACGTACAGGGCATCGACGGCTTCACCTAAGTCGTTTACACGAGCAGAATAAACAATATGAGGGTTGCTTTTGTCAACCACGGTCAACACTAAGTGCTTATCAGGGGACGGTCCACTTCTCGCCATCACCGGAGCCTCGGTTGACCGAATTGTCTCAAGAACACGTTTGGAAAGATGTAGATTAGTCATCTGCATAGCAGCGGCGTCAGTTTTGCCCCTACCGAAAGAACAGGCAAGAATATCCGGAGAAGTTGGCAGAAGTTGAGAATCGCAAGGCAATCTTACGATAGCAACAAGCGTATTCAACATCTGAGCCAAGGACAAGCACGCTTGCGAATATAGTTCTGAAGGATTAGATAATCTCAGCAAATGTTCTGTAAATTCATTGAGATGCTGCACTAGGGCCGGGGATAAAATAGTGGCCTGATCAGCTCTGTAGGATACAATGTTTTCCTCTAAACCTTTGTCAACAACCGGAATTGAGGTTCGGATGGACATTCCGGATGTTATCTGATGGTCAGATTCTTCTGATACAGATAATTTAAAATGTGATATGGTAATCTCCTCACCAGGCAATATCACATGCGCTTTAACAAGATTTCCGTTGACGAATACCCCATTGCGACTTCCAAGGTCTTCGACAATCCAGCTACCAAAGGGATCCTGGTATATTCTGACATGATGTCGTGATACACTGTCATCCTCGAGTATTACATCGCAATTCGAACCTCGCCCCACGATTGTGCCTTTGGGGTCTAACAGTACCTCCTTGTTTTCTGCCGGTCCGGATATAGTCAGTTTTATTTTCGCCATATTCTACTCTTTTCAATTGAACCGCTTTGTTTCGGAAATTACAACAACCGCCTACAACACTAAATGTGAGCGAGTGGAAAAAGGGATTCTACATGAATTTGACCTGGTTAAGTACAACCGGTTGGCGTCACTACTGTAATCAGTGAGATCAAACCAAGTCACAAACCAGTTCTGCTCCACCAGACATTCCCACTCTTGCATTGATTAATCCAGTTCTCTAACTTTCCTCTTGGGCTTTCTTTGAGAAAATCCTTTCGATTTCCAGCACTAAGACCACCGGGTCCACGGGCTTATCTAAGAAGCCTTCTACCGGGCACAAAGTTGGATCACCAGCAGTAGATTCGAAATCGATCCCGGTTTTATCTCTCGCTGCTGTTAGCATAAGGATCGGGATATCCCGAAACTGTGGATCTTTCTTCAATTTCCTGGCCATTTCAAAGCCCTCTTGCCATGTGGTCATCATAACGTCGAGTATGAGCAAATCAGGTCTCTCGGTTTTGATTTTTGCTATACCTTCTACGCTGTCACCGGCCGTGAAAACTGTATACTGCCTGGTCTCCAAAATGGCTTGAAGAGAGTCTCGGATATCCGGATCGTCGTCGACTATTAATATTTTAGCGTTTTCCATAAATCACCTCATGGATTCTTAAGCCATATGCCGTCAATATTTGCTTAATCAAATCAGTATTTGTTTAGGCCATATTGAGTGGCAGGGCCTGTTTCTTACCAAATCTTAGAAAACCGAGCTAACGCATGCCCGGATTAGCAAGCAAGATTCTGCTGTCCGCAACCACGCATCCTTTTCCCCTTGGATAGACAATTAATGGATTGATATCAAGCTCTGCAATCTCAGGATGTTCGGCCACCATCTGCGAAAGTCGAAGAATGCAGTCCCCGATTGCTTCGATGTCATAGGGCCATGCTCCATGTGCGCCCCTGAGAATGCCGTATCCTTTAATTGACCGTATCATATTTTCTGCACTTGACTCCCACATAGGAGCCAGCTGGAAAGTTACGTCTTTTGTCACCTCAACAGACTTGCCGCCCATTCCGAACATACAAATAGGCCCAAACAGTAAATCCCTGACAGCGCCAAGGATGACTTCCGCTCCCTTTTGGGCCATTCTTTCTACGATAATACCGTTGATATTTGATAACGGCTTAAACTTTTTTGCACTTTCGACAATTTCACCAAAAGCTTTTCGAGCTTGCTCTATTGTCTCGACCCCCAGCTTAACACCTCCAACATCAAACTTGTGAATAATGTCAGCGGAAGAAACCTTCATTGCTACCGGAAAACCTAAATCTTCAATAGCCTCATCTAATTTAGATAAATCTTTCACCAGAATGCTCTTTAAAACGGGAAATCCATAGCACTGAAGTATTTCGTTGGCTTCGTTTTCAGGCATGTAGTGCTTTTCCTTCTCACCAAGCTTTCTTTTAATTATGGTGGTCACTGTATTTCGGTCCGCGGCTACCCTCCTCTCTTTTCTTTTCTCGACACTTAGCAGATTAGAATAAAAGGCCATTGCTGCCATTGACCTGACTGCTGCTTCGGGGAACGTATAGTTGGGGATACCGTGCTCCTGCAAGTATTGAACACCATCAGAAACATCGACAGTTCCCATAAATGAGCAGAGCACTGGCTTGTCTGTATCATTTGCCACATTGGGAACAATTTCTGCTGTCTCTATGATATCTGTCATTGCTTGAGGAGTAAGTATAATGATAGCGCCATCCACGTTGTCATCCTTAAGGACATGGCGAATGGCGGCCTCATAACGCTGATGCGTAGCATCTCCGATAATATCCACGGGGTTTCGAATACTAGCGGTCGGGGGAAGCTCGGTTTTCAAATTCTGCTTGGTTTTCTCAGAAAAGGAGGCAATTTTCAGCTCGTGCCTCACAGCAGCATCTGTGGCCATAATACCTGGTCCGCCGGCATTAGTTACAATCGCAATACGGTTGCCCTTTGGTATGGGCTGTTTGGACAGTGCAATCGCGTGGTTGAAGAGTTCATCGACGCTCTCCACTCTCACAATCCCGCTTTGTTTGAAAATCGCATCATATGCCGTATCTGAGCCGGCAAGAGAACCGGTATGCGACGCAGCTGCACGCGCACCCTCAGCTGAGCAGCCGGACTTGATGGCGAGTATCGGTTTGTGTGCCAGCCATGTAACCTCCCTTGCTGTCTCAAGAAATGCACGACCGTGAGTGATGTCCTCCAGATACATAAGAATCACATCGGTCTGTTGGTCACTTCTTAAATAGTTCAACAGGTCAGTCTCATTCACATCAGCTTTATTCCCAAAGCTTACGAATTTAGAGAATCCAATTTCCCTGCCGGCTGCGTAGTCGAGCACTGCCGTACAAAGTGCGCCCGATTGTGATATGAAACCAATATTCCCTGCTTGTGGCATCTTTGTAGCAAAACTTGCGTTTAGCTTAATCTTTTCATCATTATTAATGAGACCAAGGCAATTAGGCCCTATAAGCCGGATACCGTATTGGGTTGCCACTTCCTTTAAGCGTCTCTCTAATTCTACTCCCTCACCGCCGACCTCTTTGAAGCCGGCGCTAATTACAATGGCACCTTTGACCTGTTTTTGGCCGGCTTGGTCTAACACAGAGCAGGCCACTTTAGCTGGAACGATTATAACTGCCAGATCGACTCCATTGGGGATATCCGTTATGTTAGCGTAGGCCTTGACGCCTTGGACGACCTTTGCTTTCGGATTGACAGGATAGAGTGATCCTTGGAACCCGCCACTGAGGATATTGCCGAATACAGCTTGACCTACACTTCCAGATCTGTCAGTTGCGCCGACCACAGCAACTGAGCTGGGATTCATCAAAGACTCGATATCTTTCAAGATCGTTTTCAAGACCTTCTCCAAATAATAGAGACAAGCTTTGAAGTAATTATAAATGCAATTTGTTAGATTGCAATCCTTAAGAAGCAATATGAGCTATTATACGAACAAAAAAGCTAAAGTAAATAGCTCTCACATTGGCAGTTCTCTTTTGTAGACCACACTATAAATATAAGAGAGGTCAAACCACCTATTCCGAATTCGTTCTCTTATTTAACATTACGACTGTAATTAGTCAGGAAAATCCGCACAACCGTAGTACAACCAAAATACCAAATACCTCATAAAACCACAAAAATCACAAAACCATAAGATTTGTAATATCAAGAACTTAAAAAATTCTCAAAATATGGTCAACGGATTGAACATACTATTTTCTTCAAAATTTTCTGAAAAAGTGGTATATTATCGTATTAACCAAAGGCCGATCCATTGAGAGAACCAAAGCTCATAATAACTCGGTAATACCGATACCTTGTGCGCTTGACAAGCACAGATAGTTCTGTTTCCGACGTGGCCGAAGGAATGGGACGTTGACTTTAAGTTGCACGCTCCATATAATACAACAATCGAAGGAATATATAGCAATGGCAAGCTTGAACATTTAAAGGTAACACCCGAGTCGCGGGCAAA
>JBHPEQ010000005.1:0-62090 GCA_042576845.1 Planctomycetota bacterium | reverse complement strand
CACCAGCTTGATATGGAGCCGATGAAAGTAAACATCAATGTAACAAAGACTTATTCTAAGAAGAAGGCAGAATGATTAACTTCAATCCAGTTCTGACCGAGAGACAGACGGAGGCGTGGGATTATCTCAAATCGCCGGGCTTATTGAATAGAAAAACCAGTCTTTTTTTTGTTTGTATAGAGCTTTGGTAATACTGTTTTTATTTTATTGGCCAGGCGGTGTGGGCTTCTATTGTTTCGTCTATCTGCTTCATAATTTTGATTGTTTCATTTAGAATTTCTTTGTTGAATCCATTTTGTCAGATCTGGGCCTTCGAGTTTTTTTGTTCTGTTGCCGTCTCGAATATATACCTCGTTGTCTAAATGAGTAATATCATTGGCTGACTGAACATCTACACGACAGATTGTTCCATCCTGAAGCTCCAAAAACTCGACTTCGACTTTTCCTAAAGGCGTTGGTTCAAAGCGGTCATTTAAGAGACTGCGGAGCTTTTGTTCAAAGCCGTCAACATTGTGCTTATGAACAAATTGCAGGTCTTTGTCCAAGCCCTTGATTTCGCTATCGTCGGATACACCAATAAGTAAAGTGCCACCGTCTGTATTAAGAAAAGCAGCAATAGTTTTCAGTGAAGAATGTAGAACATCTTTATCGGTTTCTTCTGTGTATGTATTGTATTGCAGGGTTTCTTTGAACTCCAGACAATGACTTTCGCCTTGTGAGATAAGCTCTAAAGTCGGGTTTCTTTTCCAATATGAAGGTGGTTTTTCAAGTATTTTTTCGCATCTTGCCAAATGAACCGCATATTTTTCCTTTACCTCAGCCATCGCGCCCTGGGCTTCAGCTAATTTGGGATAGCGACGGCAATACCAAAGCTCGACTTCGCGAATATCTTCCTCATTTAAGCAATAGGCCTCGTATACAAGTTGGTCAATCTCTATTTGTTCGTTATTCATATAATCGTAACGAAGATTTTCCTGTTGTTTGTCAATGATTGTTGTTACGCTTTCGATAATGGAATTGTTTTGATTAAAATAAAAAGGAACTTCTTTAAACTCATCTACTTGAGCAGCAACAGTTTGGTCAATATAAACTTTAAATAAATACTTACCAAATTTACTGTTTAGTAAACCCAGAGCAGAATATATTGAAAAACGCTTTAAAAACATTGACGAGCCCATATTGTCAAATAAGGATTTAGAATTTAACCTGGTTGTTGGAGTATATTGACCCACCAAAGAAAATGTTATCCCGGCTTTAAACCAATATCCCTTGTTTCTGATAGTGGCTTTATGGTTACCAGATCTTCTTCCAGTTCTCTTCTGCAATTCTTGAACTGAATCTTGAGACCAATCAATGTAAAAATCTGTAGGAACATAATATTGAGGTAGCCAGCATTCTTTTATGTCGCTTTCACCGCCTTTATCATAAGGAATAATATATCTTCCCTCAAACCACAAATCTGAGTCAAAATTTGGCTCATTCCGGGACTTGTGAAATCCATTCTCAATCACCTTTTTTCTTAAGTTCTCGTTGTTTGTGATTTCTTCCAAGTCGTCCTTTCTCAACAAAAATTTTCTGTAAGAATTAATCTTTTTGTAATTTCCTCTTGCTTCAGGATTTTGATAGAGGAAATAGTTATTTTCGCCAGTATCGATGCCTTTCTTGACATCTGCAATATCACCCAATCTAACTAATTCAATTCTTTTTCCATTAAATTCAACTGTTCGGATATTCAAGCTATCTTTTTCTAAGGTTGTAACTGTTGTGTTATTCATAAATTTGAAAAGCTTTGGCAAACCTATAAAAAATGACAGATTTGCGTAGCTATTAATTAAACATTGTTTGTAGGTGTAACGAGCACAGCTTGTAGTTTGTATATCTGGACCATAACCTGAGACGGCGGTGAGGTTGTCAGATAATGCCTTCCAGTCGCCGGTTTCGATTGCCCGTAGGTCACCAGCAATTAGTGAGTGACTTTCGTTGGGATTGGCTTTGTTAAGTGTTAATACACAAGTATTTACAGTCTGATGGAAAATCCACTGCGGCAAATTGAGGACGTGGGCTACAGTTGTATTATCAAGAAGCCGTTTACGTAAAGGCCGGTGTGATTTAATTGTTTGCCAGGTATCGGACACAATATAAGAAAGCGTTCCACCTTGCTTAAGTAATTGAAGCCCGCGAGCGATAAACAAGCCATATAAATCTTTTGACTGTCCTTTTTCATTTTCGCTTCGGGAGTTGAAATAAAGATTATGAACCTCGTTTTTGACTTTTGGCCCTTTCCTCGCTCCTCCGTAAGGTGGATTTGCCAAGACAATGTCAAAACCACCATATTTAGACCAAACTCCAGCAAATTCAACTCGCCAGTCAAAACCTTCAATAGATTTTTCCGGATGTGCATAAATTTGTATTTTCTCACGTGATTCCTTGATTTCCTCATCGATACCTGGATGCTGAGCTCTTGCTACAGGATTCATATGGATAGCTTTAAGCTCTTCAAATTTCTCTATTTGCTTTTGGCGAATTAAATCAGGTTGTTTTCCACCAGAAGGGTCAGGAGCGGTCAAACTATCTCCAATTTCAATTTTGAAATTAAGATTGGGTAGGGGTTCCGGGTCATCATCTTCAAAGTCCACAGCCAGAGAGAGCCAAAGTCTTAGACGAGCGATATTGATTGCAAACTTATCTATATCAACGCCATAGAGGTTTTTTTGGATTAGTGAAAGTTTTCTTTGGTATGCATCGTGTGGGGCGACTGTTTGCGCACGCGTATCCAGCAAATCTGTAATTCTGTAAAGTTCCTGGAGCATACCAAGCAGATAAGCACCACTACCACAGGCAGGGTCAACAATCTTTAAGGCATCGAGTTTTGCAAGTAAGTCTTTTGCTTCTTCTACTGTAATGCCATCCGTGTTTTTATCGTCAATTAAAGCTGCATATTGAGTTCCGAGTTGTCCCTTGAGAGCTTCCCGGCACATAAAGGAAACGACCATTCGTGGGGTGTAATAACTACCTCTTTCACGCCGAGCTGTAACAAGCTCTTCAAAGACCTTACCGAGCATTTCAGGGTCAACAGCAACTTCGATGTCTAATGGAGTGGACTCTTCAACTGTAAAGTTGTATCTATAAAAAAGTCCTTTTTCATCAAGAATGGGCTTGAATGCATCGTTAGGAATATCATCAACCTTGTCATCAAGAGCCGTTTTCTCAAACAATCCACCATTAAGATATGGCACATTACCAATAATATCCTCTTTTTGATGATTCGGTATTGCCAAACCTTCAAAGAAAAGTATGCGAAGTCTGCTTTGATACCAGGACTGTTCTCCAATCGAACCGGCCTGGTATAAATTGTGAAGATATTGCTTTGGGTTAGAGTCACCATACTTTAGCCAGCCCTTGCGTTCAATGAAGCGGAGAAAAAGAAGTCTGTTCATTAAAGTTTGAGTGAACATTTTACGCTTTTCTTCATCGCCAAAACTAATAATTTGCTGTTGGAGTTTATTGAAGACATCTTCATAATCTTCGTAGAACTTCTTAGTTACTTTCTCGACATCAAATGCTTTTTGCCATTCGGTTATCCACTTATAAGCAGATGTTTCATCTTGAGGCCATTGCAAATGGGGCAAGTTAATTTCGCAAGCCGTTCGAGCAGGTGTATCCGGACTCCATCCAAAAGTAGTAAGAGGTGCAGCAAGACCTTTTTCCTTTGGTGCTTTGAAATAGGCAAATTGAAAATGTAGATATTTATGTGTGCAGATAAAGAGAAGGTTTTCTCGTTCCCAAGAAGGAAGGTTGGCTTTCTTGCGACGCTTTGGGACGAGGCCGCGGAGGATTTTCCGCAATGGACCTGTAAGACCTCTGCCTGTTGTAAGAGCATCAGGATTTTTAAAATCGAGGATAAATATCCCCCACGGCTGCTCATTATCCTGTTTCAAAGATTGCATCTGTAAGACAGGGCCAGCAAGGACATCTCGGCTCAAGCCATCAGTTTTAAGCTCTTCATCTGTCCACTCGTATGTAATGTCTTCAATGTCTGGATTAAAATCCAAATTGATTGGCCAATCAAGAGTATCCCTCAATAGCAAGTTAATGAATGACTGCTGGTCATTTACGCCTTCGATTGATTGTTTTATTTGTTCGGGTGTTGGCATTTAGCTTATCTCCATCCAGGCCAAAAGAGTTTGCTTTGCACCGATGGGTGCCTGTATGTCTTTTAGATAGGTATTTTTGATGTGTTTCTCTATGGCCTTGCGAGCGGGAGCCAATTTGGTAACACCTTTTTTGATGACTCTTTTGGTATCCGGACTACACCTGACAGCGGTCCAAGTTTGTTCAGGAAGTTCGCTAATTTCTTCTGTTTCGGCATCAAGAAAATACCATTTGACTTCGCCCTGAGGATGTCCTTCAGGGTCGTATTTTTCCTTTGTAACTTCGATCAAATTTTCTGCCGCTTTACCAATAACAGGAGGCATACGATAGCAGGCAAACAGGCCCGGCCTTAGGTTGGGTTCTATGCGTTCGATTTCTTCACCACGCTTGTTAACAATAGGTCCGAAACCGACACCGGCTTTCTTACCGCTGAATAAGCGTCTGGGAAGATTTTCGAGAGATTGCCAAAGGTCCGGATGTTCTGATTCGATTCTCTGTTTTTCCAGCCGCATCAGTTCTTCTGTAGTCTCTTTGCCCTCGTAACGCTCATTGAACAGCTTCATAGCCATATCCGGGTCGTCAGGCGTGAGCAACGCCCCTTCTATGCCGAGGGTCTTGTTTATTCGCAGAATCTTGCCATCCAGCTTTTTCCTTAAATGTAAAAGCTCTTCGAGTTCTTTTGGTGGCAGGAAGTTCCAAAAATAGACCTTGCCTTTCAAGTGCGGCGGTCGGTCGATTATCTCCTCGATTTCGGGATTTAGCCGTCTGTCAACACGGCCAATACGCTGCATTAATCTCACAGGGTTCCAGTGCAGGTCATAGTTTATAACAAGACAGGCATCCTGCAGGTTAAGACCTTCTGAGAGGACATCGGTGGATATGAGAATATCAATCGGGTTGTCGAGACATTTTGAGAGTTCTGATTCATTAAGAAGGTTTTGTTCAGTATCTGCGCAATTATAATAAGGCGAAAATCGCTTGATTACCATTTCTCGATTAGTGACATTTCTGCCGCTGTCAACCTGTTCGACTGCTTGTAATCCTGCGTTCTGGAGCTGTTGTTTAAGATAGCGAGCGGTGGGCTTAAATTCGCTGAATATTATTACCTTCTGGTCTTTCAGCAACTCTTCTTCTTTAAGGAGTGACAACAACTTTTGAAGCTTTTCATCCTTTTCGGGATCTTCCGTTTCGCCTTCAGCATCTTTGAGATAAAAACGTCTGTAAATCTTACTTAAGAAACCAGTCAGTTGTTCCATATCATCTTTCAGGTCACTTAAAAGGTGGTCCTTATCGTGTTCTTTTGGAGAGAAATCTGCTATATATTCAGGGATGGGAATTTCGTTTTCTTCTTCGTCCTCAGTATCTGCTTCGTTGATTTCAAGTCTTTCAGTTATATGCCGCTGGACGAGATTCCACCAACGGGTATTGGTTTTAGTCCAGGCCTCAAAAAGTTCGGGCGAATAATACTCAAGGAAACGTGCCATCTTGGCAAGCAGGTCTTCTACACTGGCTTCGAATGATTTATATGAACTTTCAAGCCGTTTTAACAAAAGTGTGCGTATTAGACCAACCAACCGTTTTTGATACTCGGCTGTCTGTTTGTTAGGGTCTTTGTGGTATGCAGATGTATTGTAAATCGCCAGAGAAAGAAAGGGGTTCTTTTTGTCAAACGCTTCCTTTATTTCTCCATACAAATTGGCGTAAACAGATTTCAGTGAATATTTTGCCACTTGCGGTTTCTGCTTTTGGGGGAACAAGGGAGCGTTTTCACTTCCTATTCCCTCTGACTTTTTAACATATTTTCTGCTTCTTTGTATAAGCACATTACGAAGCAAATCATCTGTCCGGAGAAAATCGCCGTCCTCAACAACATCTGTAATCTCGGCATCGGGGTGTTCTTTCTCCATTCTCTTTTCAGCATCAAGAAAATGCTGCCGTAGATTATGAATACGGATTGAGGCAAAATGGTCTTTCTTTTCTTGAGCAAAATAGTTAATCAAATGATATAAATCATCCAAAGAATTGTTGATAGGGGTAGCTGTTAGCATATAGAGTTTTTTGTCAGCAGCAAAATCCATAAATAGCTGCCCCCTATTGGCCCGTGGATTCCTAAAATGATGGGCTTCATCTATTAAAATCACATCCGTCCGCTCTCGATAATATTGTAATCTTGCTTCTGAGATTAGCCCTTCCCTGCCAAAGCTGGTATGTCTTTCAATTCGTAAACGTTCCTCCATTTCAATAGCCCACTTTGGCTTTAGATACCGGTCGATATTGGCTTTCCAAACACTTTCCTCGGCGGATTTCGGCACAACTAAAAGGATACGTTTGTCCTTGTGTAGGCACCGTTCCAATATCATCAAACCAATAAAGGTTTTTCCAAGGCCAACGCCATCACAGACAAGGGCACCGTTCCATCTGTCAGCAATTTCCAAGGCCTGATGATAACCGTCTTTCTGGTATTGTGAGAGCTTTGGGTAAAGAACAGATTCGGTAAGCTCCCATTCATCCTGAGTCTTTTCACGACCCGCAAAGAACTCATACAATGCTCGGGCATAGACTGTAAACGGAGTGTTTTCTTTTAAGTGCGGTTCGATGACTTTGAGCAATTCCGGGCTGACATCTTCACCTTCTTTCCAAAGCTCATTATACCACTTACGCAGTCCCTCGATATGGACCTGGTCTGTGCTAAAAAGGTTAAGTTCAAGGTTTTCGGTTAGGCCGGGCCGGGTGAAATTAGAACTGCCGACGATAGCAAAATCAACGGGACTGGCCTCTTTGGATTCCATTAAATAAGACTTGGCGTGGAATTTCGCTTTGGAATATGTCCTCAAAGCTATTTGTTTGTCTGTGATTGCTTGCCGCACTGCTGCGAGGCCCGTAAGAGCATCATCCTTTTCTTTTTGGCGTTCGATACTTTCATTGGATTTCTTAATCAAACCTTCAACGATGACTTTCTTTGTGGTTTTTGTGGTTTCATTTCCCATCAGAACTCGAATTTTATCGAGCTGTTGCCACAAACCCTCCAACTGAAGAAGTGAACCTACTTCAAAAATACCGGTTGCGATGTCCATCTTTTGAAGGTTTGGCAGGAGTTTTTGAAGTGCTTGTAATACTGTATTATCATTGCGATTATCTATTATTACCGGTAATTTCTTCGCCATTTGCTATTCCCCTATGCATTATAAGAAACAATTCTGCCCAGATAATACCAGCGAAACCAGACATTAGCAAGCAGATTTTGGATGACAGAATATGTAAACAAAAGACAATTACCGACAGCCACAAAAAACTTTTCATAAATTTATACTTTTATTACAAGTTTTCCTTGACAGAGGCCGATGTATGGTGTATATTCTGATTAGTTAATTAATAAATAATGATAAGTTTGGAGGTATATAAAATGGCAAAGCGAAAAAAGGCAAAAAAAAGAGGCGGTTTGGCACCGGATAAATACCTTTCTGATGCTCAATTTAAGAAACTACGGAAGTATGTAAAGGACAAAGCTGACCTTGCAAGGATGCGTGCCGGCTCCAGAGGAGTTATTGACGAACTGATCGTCGAGCTGCTGGTTAATACCGGCCTTCGGGCTTCTGAGCTGTGCAGCTTAAACATAAGTGACCTACCGGTCAAACACGGTAAAGACTCTATCTGGGTCCGGGATGGTAAGGGTAAAGTCTCTCGAACGGTAGATATATCTGACAAGCTCAAGAAGCGGCTTGAGCGGTTCGTCAAACTTTATCGCAAGAGAGCAAGAGCTAATTCAGCACTACTGGTTAGCGAGCGTGGCGACCGGATTATATATCGCAGCATCTATGCCAAGATCAAGCGTATTGGCGAACAGGCAGGGATCGGCAAGCTGCATCCGCATATGCTTCGGCACACTTACCTGACACGGCTATACAACATCGAGAAGGACCTCAGATTCGTTCAAGACCAAGCTGGACACGCCAGCCCAACAACAACTGCTATATATGCAAAAACAAATAACAAGGCCCGTAAACGGCAGGTTGAAGCATTAGATGAGCAAGAGCTTTAGCCAAGAAAGTTTTCCATTAGGTCAGAGATTTCTCTTGTATATCTAAGCTGCTCTTGTATATCACGATGCTCTTTTGCTAGCCAGGACAATATTTGACTTACGCCAAATGCATTACTTGCCGGAACTGTCGAGCCGGGAACTTTTTTGGTGGGCCTCATACGTTTTTCTGTTGGCAAAGCTTTTTCAAAAGGGTCTTGAAACTCTGCATCGCGTCCAGTTTTGGCTATGTGGTAGAATCTGGCAGCGGCTTTTACACCCCATTTATCCCTTAAGAAGCTGTTTATCCAATCCTTATATTCTTTAATTTTTATTGTATGACCAAGCCATTCTTTAAAGCGGTTTTTGTCTTCTTCGGCATACCGAAAACCTTCGCTAACTACTTGTCGCACAGCGTTAATGTCCAAAGAATCTGTGTGAGGACGCCTGATGTGAGATCTGGTAATACCCACAATCATTCCGTTCCAACAAACGAATCTGAGCCAGCCCAATAAAGCAACAAACCTTGTGCTACCATCAACAGAATTGAAACACTCCAATCTTAGGCCCATCGGCTGGTCATCACCAGGATCGAACCTGTATTTGTCTTCATCAGGGAATAAAAAGCAAAGCTGTATTCGTTCGCCATACTCAGTTATATTAACTTCAGCTTCAACTTTGTTTAGGTCGATGTGAGCTTCTCTAACCGCTTCAGTCGCAATCTCGACTATCTTTCTGTGCTGAACGAGGTTATAATTCTTGGAGACTATCCCAATCGGCATCTCAACCTCATCGTGAGATAAAGCTAAGCGGACAATTAAATCGTAATTTGGGTTCACCGCTTTAAAATCTAAATAGTCATTCGTTAGTGCGAAGGGTCTTCGTTCAAAACGAGGAATATACTTACACGCCTCTTCGATGGCTCCACTATACTGACGAACAGGCGAGCCAAGCCACTTGTCCCCACTATTACGCCTTTCAGGATTTTGAATAATGAATGAGCTTGCTCTTATCATTATTGTTTCCTCACCATTTTTATGCTTTTAAAGTTGATGATAGTGTCACTATTTTTTCGTTGCATTGTATATAAAAAACTTTGGCATACAGAATAAATTGCCTCAAATCACCTGTTAACCTACTAACTTCATTTGTATTTATAATGACCCAAACTATTCGCTGATTCATCCTACAGGTGAACTTCCACCACCATCTTTTTGTTTTAACGTAATGGTTGAAAGCAAAAATCTTACCCATTGGGTATTGCAGCGGATTTCCGAGCCAGTCGTCTGTTATCTGTTGGTAAGGCAAGCGGAGTTCAGACAGGTATGAGTGGCCATAGTAACAGCTATAATCATATAATAAATCCCATACATTCTCAGCAGCTTCAGAACCTGTTATATCGAATTTGACCCATTCCGAAACAAAATTCTCGGGGTCTTTCTCCAGTTGGGATTTCAAGAACTTATACATTAGTTTTTGAGCTTGAACACATTCTCTTCTACCAGCAATCATAGAATCAAATCTAAATTCAGGGCTTTCATTTTTTAGACAAAGATGCCGCAACTTCTTCCATCGGGAAGTAAATAAGAAAACCGGCTTATTATTTATGACAAGATAAGGCATATCTTTTGCCAGAGTATTGCTCGTTTGGTTTTCTAATCCTTACCGGCTGCTCTTTTTTCGATAGCTGACCAAATAAAAAAGGGCACCGCTATATTGTGCTTGTCTCAGGTTCGCCAGAACCCGCACAGAACACGCAAGCAGCGCCCCATTTCGGGGCACTGACTTCTTTGCGTCTCTGTGTAAAAAACTGGCGATTTGAGACAAAACGCTAAAAATTCAGTGCAAAAAGCTATTTACTTGTCGATTCCAATATATCTATTTTATGGATGTCAAGCAAGGAAAAACACAGTAAACCATTGCCTTTTTAGCCGTCAAAAACTACAATACAGGTCAAAATTAAAGATCCAAACGAGCTATTTACCAGCGGTTGGCGGTAAGGAATTAAGATGTGTGGTATGCTCGACGACAAGATTTTAAACCGGACAAGACGCCTAATTGAAGTTAGATTTGCAAAGCGCCAGAAAGTCCTACCTGAGCAAGTCTACCGGATATTGCGCAGTTTGAAGAAAGCAGGTATGTTGGATTCGAGTCCCGGACGCAATCGTGTTCGTGCTGCTTGTGAACAAGAAGTTCGCATAAAAGCTGAAATTGTATGGGACAGCATACAGAAAGCCCATAAGGCACTTGGCTCGCCCATATCTAATACGCTGGCAACTGACCTTAAAGAAGAAGCAGGTCATTCTATCGAGGATATAGTAAAAGAGATTTCTACAGTCTTAACTCGTCCCCCTGTAACTCGTTTGTTTCAAGAGTCAGGGTATTTAGTCCTCGAAGATATCAAACGTGAAGTAGGCAAAAAAATTGATGTCGAAGTTGACCTCTATGTTGATTTATTAACCCAAGAGCCAGCAGGAGAAGGGCAGAAAAGTAAATATACACCTGAGAAAATCAAAAATATGGAAACCACATATAATAAGCACCTTAAAGAAAAAAACGATGTGAAATATGCTTGGAATTGTGTCGCTGAAGAACATAGTATAAAAAGTGCTAAGGCGGCTGAAATGGCTGTCAGACGATATCGTAAAAAGAACAAATAACAAAATCAATTTGTTATTTATGTTATCTGTTGCAATTCAAAAAGACTTTTTTGTGTAATTTCCCTGTCAAACGTTACTTATAACTGCCAGCTAAACACTTCAAAAATAATAAATCAGAAAAGGTTGTTCTTTGTTTTAATTGCTCCTAATGACAAAACAAATTTTTGAACTATTTCAGGAGTAATTAAAAATGACTACAAAACAAACAAATCAAACCTGTCAGCTTTTAAGTGCCAAGCAGCTGGCAAAGATGCTGTCTTTGTCCCCAAGGACAGTATGGCGCCTGCTTTCAGCAGGAAAACTACCCAAGCCCGTTCAAATCGGGGGCAGTATACGTTGGGAACTTGAAAGAGAGATAAAACCTTGGCTTGCTGCCGGAGCACCAGACCGAAAGACGTGGGAAGTAATAAAAAGGAGTGAAAAATGAATAGAGGAAAAGAGAAGGGCCATCCACGGAGAGTGAACAGCCCCTCAGGCAATTTCAGGAATTTACATTATACCAAAGGCACTCCGCATTGTCAAGCTCCACCTGATAATTTTGAGCGAGAAAGAAGAATCGATGAGCACCGCAAGAATATGCCGAGGCAATTCAGGAAAGTCTATGACATAGCGATGAGCGGGCGGAGTTTGCGAGCTGCTGTCAATAGCCAATGTATCGATTGTGTGGGCTATGTGTTCAGTGAAGTGAAACTATGTTGCTCCCCACAATGCCCATTATTCCCATATCGTCCGTTGCGTGGCGTCTCGTATGGCGTATCTGACGTTGGTCAGAGCGGCACAGAATCGAAAGATAAGGGCGGAAGGGAGGTGAGGCCGTGAGTAAGGGAAAAATTGTAAAAACCTACGATTATGAAGATGAATCTGACAAACTGCTGTATCAGGCAGTTCGGTATGAACCCAGAGATTTCAGGCAAAGACGGCCTGATGGCAACGGTGGTTGGATTTGGAATCTTCAGGATGTTAGAAGGGTTTTGTATCGATTGCCTGAGTTACTCAGGGCGAATCCAGACGATTGGGTGTTCATTGTCGAAGGTGAAAAGGATGTTGATAGACTCTATAATGAAGGATTAGTTGCAACCACCTGTCCGATGGGTGCAGGTAAATGGAATGATGAATACAGCGAGTTTCTAAATGACCGCACCAAGGTAGCTATTATACCCGACAACGATGAAGCTGGGAAAAAACACGCTAAGAAAGTAGCTGAAAGTCTGGAGCGTGTTGGAGTTAAGGCAAGGATAGTTGATTTGCAAGGACTGCCGGAAAAAGGCGATGTGTCCGACTGGCTTGATGCGGCCGGCAGCAAAGACGAGCTAATTAAATTAGCAGAAAAAACTACGCCCTTTGAGTCTATAGATGTATCGCAGTTTAAGCCCCTGTCTGCACAAGAGCTTCTTGAGATACTTGGACTAACCATCAAGAAAGACCAAGAGAATAAACTGATAACCTTTTTATGTGAACTATCGGCCTATACCGAGAGCACACAATTCAATATCAGCTTTAATGCACCTTCATCAACCGGCAAATCTTATATCCCAACAGAGATTGCAAGACTGTTTCCAAAAGAAGATGTTATCGAAATCGGCTATTGTTCTCCTACTGCCTTTTTTCACGATGTCGGAAAGTATAGTGAGTCGGGTGGGGGGTATATAGTTGATTTATCACGAAAGATTCTCATATTCCTCGACCAGCCCCATACGCTTCTCTTGCAGCACCTTAGACCGATGCTCTCTCACGATAAAAAGCAAATACGCATAAAGATTACGGACAAGAATCAGAAATACGGCTTGAAAACGAAGAACATCCTGTTGATTGGTTATCCTGCTGTTATATTCTGCACAGCGGGATTAAAGATAGATGAACAGGAAGCTACGAGGTTTTTACTGCTCAGTCCTGAGACAAATCAGGAGAAAATCAGGGAAGCGTTATATGAAAAGTTGAAGAAGGAAACCGATATGGGAGCTTATCAAGATGAGTTAGAAAGCAATCCTGAAAGGAAGATGCTCAAGGAAAGGATAAAAGCTATAAAGCAGGAGAATATCACCGAGATAAAGATTGGTTCACCGGAAAAGATTAAAGAGCGGTTTTTTAGTAATAACAAAGTTCTAAAACCCCGTCATACAAGGGATATAGGACGGCTTATATCACTGGTCAAGGTTTTTGCCCTGTTGAATTTATGGTTCAGGGAAAAAGACGGCTCAACCATTGTAGCAAACGATAACGACATCAAAGAGGCATTCAAAGTCTGGGATGTAATATCTGAAAGTCAGGAACTGAATCTGCCGCCATATATCTATCAGCTTTATCAGGAGGTTATTCTACCTGCTTGGAACGAGAAAAACGAAAGCAGAGCCGAGGGATTTGAAGAAATAACCGGAGAACTCGGATTAGCCAGACAGGATATAGTCCAAAAACACTATCAGGTCTATGGACGTTTTATAGCAGATTGGCAGCTCAGGCAGCAGATTATACCAATGCTGGATACTGCTGGTTTGATTCATCAAGACCCAGACCCGACCGATAGGAGAAGATTGTTAATCTACCCCACCACCCCACTCACTATATCTCATTCTGCCAATCAGGGAAATACAGACCCAAATGATGATAACAATTCAGAAACAATAGTGAGTAGCACGGTGGGGTAAAAAATTTAAAAAAAGTAAAAATTATGGATTTTATACTTGACAGCCACCAAGCATAGGTTTATATTGTATATGAAGGAATTTAGATATATGATTATTCGTATGATTATTGAGACTATCAGAAAGCATATCAAGACTTGTGGCAAGACCAGATACCGGATAGCCCAAGAAACCGGTGTTGGTGAAGACCAGTTGTGCCGGATAATGCAAGGGCGAACTTGCACAGTCGAAACTGCTGATATTCTGCTCAAATACTTTGGGCTGGAATTGAAGCCAAAAAAAAGGAAAAAGAAAAATGAATAGAACGATAATTCAGAAATATACCAGTTCTGTTGTTAGGGACTTTATTGAAAGAGCAAAAGACCTAAGAAATTTGAAGAAAGAGCTAAATCTAACAAAAGGAGAAATCAAAGAGCTTTTTGTAGCTCGTGTCCTTAAATCATTTTTATCCAGTCAATTTGATATTGGCTCTGGTATAATTATAAATTGCCGAAATCCTGAAAAGCATAGTAATCAAACCGACATAATAATCTACGATAATCGTATTTTGCCTCCATTCATTAAAGAGCAAAATATTGGTGTTTACCCCATTGAAAGTGTTATTGCAACAGTTGAAATTAAAACAAAACTCGATGGTGGGGAACTTAAAAGTGCTGAAGAAGCAGCCCAAAGACTTTGTGATGATATTTTCAAGTTGGAATACGGATTTAAACCTCTTTGTGCAATTTTTGGTTTTGAGGGGGGTGTTGAAAATCTTACAGAGTTACAAAAAGGAAAGAATTGGTTGAATGAGAATATTAAATTCCTTTCCAATATATGCATTGCGGAGAAATACTGTTGGGCCAATTCCAGAGAAAAAGGTTGGTGTCCAGAATTTCATCATAAAGAGAACAAAACATATAACGAAACAAAGAGATTTATCGCTCTTTTGGTTGATAATATTAGAACTGCTTCACAAAAGAGGTTTGCGGCATTGATTAATCCTCATACTCACCAAGACTGGTTTTCCCTATATATAAGAGATTAGGAGAATATTATGGCAAGTATATTCAAACGAAAGTATCGAAAAATTGTCAATGACAGGAAGGTAAAAAAGCAATCCCAGAAATGGTATGTCCGGCTAACTGACGCTGACGGTATAAAGCGAACGATACCGCTGTTTCGTGATAAGACTGCAAGCCAGCAGCGAGCGGCGCAGCTTCAAAAGGAAATTGAACTGGCACGGGCAGGCGTTATTGACCGGTTCAAAGAGCACCGAAAGAAACCGCTGAAAGAGCACCTTGAGGATTTTCAGAAATCACTGCTTGCTAAAGGAAACACACCCGAGTATGTAATAATTGTCTTATCGAGGGTGAGACGGGTATTTGATGAATGCAAATTTAGTTTCTGGAATGATATACAGGCCAGCAGGGTAGAGCATAAAATTTCAGACTTGCGAAAATATGTTAAGACAAAAGCAGGGCTAAAAGATTTGGGAGAAATATCCGCTCAGACATATAACTTTTATATCAAATCTGTTAAACAGTTTTGCAAATGGATGGTTCAAGATGGCCGAGCCAGTGAATCGCCAGTTGAGCATTTGCAGACTATAAATGTCAGGGTAGATAGGCGACACGACCGGAGAGCACTTGAAGCCGATGAGATAAGAAGGTTGTTAGAGACGACTAAAGAAGCGCCAAAGCGTTTTGGAATGAGCGGCTATACAAGGGCTTTAGTTTACCGCTTGGTAGTGGAAACAGGGCTGAGGGCTAAGGAGTGCAAGAGCTTAAAAGTATGTTCATTTGATTTCGCTAACCGCACAGTTACGGTTATGTCAACGAGGACCAAAAACAAAAAAGAGGCCGTTCTACCACTTAGGCCTGATACAGCAGCGGAATTACAAACCTTTGTAGCTGGAAAAATGCCAAGCGTGCAGGTTTTCAATATGCCATATAAAACAGCAGATATGCTCAAGGCCGATTTGGAAGCGGTCGGTATTCCTTATGTGGATGATGCTGGGCTTTATGCTGATTTTCACGCTTTAAGACATTCAACAGGGAGCTTGTTGGTAGCGAGCGGAACACACCCGAAAGTTGTTCAGTCAATTATGCGACATAGCGATATAAACCTGACGATGTCTCGATATACACACATTCTCAGGGGGCAGGAAGCCGAAGCGGTTGCGGCTTTACCGGATTTATCTTTGCCAAGCAGTAAAGCTCAAAAAGCGGTAGCAACCGGAACGGATAATAAACCAATTAATGCCGCTCAAAATGCCTCAGAAGAATTGACACTAAAATTGACACCTAAATCGACACCTACAGCTTTCTCTGGATGTAACCGGTCGGCAACAGTTGTCAATAAGCAGGACAATTTCCCAGAAAACAACGAAAACAATAACTGCTTAAATGCCAAACAGTTAGGCATAAAAAAAGACAGCTTGGCGTTAGCTGTCACTGGGAAAAAAGGAAAGCCAACGGTCGGATTCGAACCGACAACCACTGGTTTACAAAACCAGAGCTCTACCGTTGAGCTACGTTGGCGTAAACGTTTCTACTTCAAGCTTCCCATATTTGTGCTGAATTACAATTTTTTCTTTTACAATCAGAACGGCTGTTGCCCTGCTGTATTACAGTTCTCCGGCTGCCGATAATGTTATCAATCGCCGCAAAACCCGGCTCTAAAAGAAAAACAAACTGCGCCAAAGCTCTCTATACTTTATATCCAATCGCCTGATGTCGCAAGAAAATTGAGAGCAAGCGTCTAACAAAATGAATTGTCGCACCGGAAGCGGCTTAAGGTCTCGGGTGAAACTTTTTGTGAATGCTGCGCAATCTTTCCTGGTCGACATGCGTATAAATCTGCGTCGTGGCTATGTCAACGTGTCCGAGCATTTCCTGGATGCTCCGCAAATCAGCCCCCCCGCTGAGCAAATGCGTTGCAAAGCAATGTCTGAGCGTGTGCACGGTTAGATTTTTGGGCATTCCTGCTCGTATTGCATATTTTTTAACAAGCCGCCAGATTTCAATCCGGCCCAATCGCCTGCCCGTTCGGGACAGCAGCAAAAAATCATCGCTGGATGGTTTGGCAAGCTTCGGACGCAAACTGCTTAGATAATCCCTCACGGCAGCAATAGCGACTTTGCCGAGCGGAATAATACGTTCCTTTTTCCCTTTGCCGATGCACCTGGTATATCCGATTTCAAGATTCAAATCCCCAAGCTTAAGTTCGGCTAATTCGCCGGCGCGAATTCCGGTGGCATAAAGCAGCTCAAGCATCGCCTTGTCACGCAGGTAAAAGGGCTCTTCCCTTGAAGGGGCGTTGAGCAGGTCTATGACCTGTTGCTTGCTGCAGATAACGGGCAGTCTCTGCCAGAGCTTCGGACCTTCGAGAACTTCGGCAAAATCATTCTCTATAAGACCAACAACTCTGGCGTATCGCAGGAACATCCTCACCGCACTCAGACCACGTTTGACCGAGCTTTCGCTTTTCTGACCTTTGGAGAGCGCCTGCAGATAGTATTGAATATGGGCCGGCTTTATCTGTTGTATGTTATTGATTTTATTGTTTTTGCAATATTCGAGAAATGTCTTCAAGTCTCGGCCGTAAGCAAGAATCGTATTCTCAGAAAGCCCTGCCTCGACGGCCAAAAACGTAAGAAAATCCCTGACACTGGGCCCTAACGGCAGTGAAAGCAGCTTGTCGGCAACGGATTGTCTTTGAACTATAGACATTCAACAAAGTACCAAAAAAAACAGACCAAATACCATATCGGCGTTAAAACAAAGCTGGCTTTAATCACAACGACAAAGCTCCACCATAAGAAAATTGGTTCTTGTGATAAGTTTGCGGTGGGTATATAATCAGCCGAAATTTAAAAAAAAGATAGATGGATAAGACCAGGATGAATAAAGTCAGATTATTACTGATTATCGGTGTGGCTGCCTGCCTCTTGGCCGGCTGCGGCAGGAGTGAGCAATTCGAAGCGGTCGAGCAAATCTGCATAAAAGATGCCGGAAAGCAGGCTGTGATGAAAACTGCACAGCAAGTCCTCGGCGAAATGTCCTTTTCTATTGAAAAGGCGGATGCGTTAGCGGGATATATAAGGACCAGGCCGCTGGAAGGAGGACAGTTTTTCGAGCTGTGGCGCAGCGATAACATCGGGGCGTTTAACTCTGGTGAAGCAAACCTGCACACAGTCAGAAGGGTTGTGGAGATGAATATCACCAGTGAAGATGGAGAGCTTTGCGTTGATTGCGTTGCGAGAACGTACCGATTGAGCTTGCCGGCATCAGGGGACACTGTTGTTTCCCATGCATACGAGGTGTTTACGGCAAGTGAAGCATCGCTTCAGAAATTTGAGCTTAGCGACAGGCAGAAAAAAGAAATGGTGTGGCTTGAACTGGGTAACGACGAGATGCTCTCAACTGAGATTTTAAAGCGTCTCGATGCTGCAATCCGAGACGGAGAGGGGCGCGACAGATGAGAGTATTGGTCTGCGGCGGAGCCGGTTACATCGGCAGCAATATGACTGCTATGCTTCAAGCCGAAGGCCGGGATGCCATTGTCCTCGATAATCTCAGCAAAGGCCACAGAACAGCCATCGGCCAGACCGAGTTTGTAAAGGGTGATTTGGCCGATTATGAGTTGATTCTAAGGACACTGAAGGAGTATAAAATCGAAGCGGTGATGCACTTTGCCGCCTTTATAGAAGCAAGCGAATCGGTTCACAAGCCGCTGCAATTCTATCACAACAACGTCTCGAACACACAAACTCTGCTGGCAGCGATGGAAACGGCAGGAGTAAAGAAATTGGTATTTAGCAGTACTGCGGCGGTATATGGTGCCCCGGAGGAAGTGCCGATTACCGAAAACTGTCCTACACAGCCAATCAACCCGTACGGTGAGACGAAGCTGGCCGCTGAGCGGATGTGTTACCACCAAAGCAGGACAGGCAAACTTGCGTTTGCCTTGCTTAGATATTTCAATGCCTGCGGCGCCGGTAACAAAGGCACATTAGGCGAAGACCATCAACCGGAATCTCATCTTATTCCGCTTACCATACAAGCGGCGATGGGGCAAAGAAACGAAATCAAAATCTACGGAACTGATTATCCTACGCCTGACGGGACCTGCATTCGCGACTACATTCACGTTGATGATTTGTGCAGAGCGCACCTTCTTGCTTTGGACAAACTTGAAAACGAACAGGAGCTGATATATAACCTCGGCAACGGAAAAGGTTATTCGGTCAGAGAAGTAATCGAAACGTTAAAGAAGGTTTCCGGCAGGAAATTTAAGGTTGTCGAAGCAGAGCGTCGTCCAGGCGACCCGCCGGTATTAACCTCGGACGCCACAAAAGCAAAAACCGAACTTGGCTGGAAAACACAATTCGGTAACCTGGAGGAAATAGTCGCCACCGCCTGGCAGTGGCACAACAAATTCCCGAACGGATATGAGGATTAAGCTGTGGGTGAAGTCTTTATCGGTATTGATTTGGGTGGGACGAATATCAAGCTCGGCTGTTTCGACGCCGACTTGAAACTTCTCGACAAAACTTCAGTGAAAACAGATGTGGATATGGGGCCGGAAGCCGTGGTCAGTTTAATGTCCGATGCAGCCCGGAAGCTTTTGGCGGATAATGGATTACCGAACGATGCAATCAGTGCGGTCGGCATAGGAGCGCCAGGCCCTTCGAACCTTGATGAAGGAATTGTTATTGCCTGTCCTAATATCCCTTCATTTGAGAATGTTCCTCTCAGAAAGATGCTGACCAAGCGTTTCGGCCGGCCTGCAGTTATGGAAAATGATGCGAATGCCGCCTGCTGGGGCGAATTTGTAGCGGGAGCAGGAAAAGACGTCAGCGATATGGTCTTTTTCACGCTCGGAACGGGAATCGGCGGCGGGATTATCATCGACGGCAAACTGGTCCACGGCTCAGCGGACAATGCCGCCGAGTTAGGACATATCATTATATATCCTGACGGCAGAAAATGCGGATGCGGGCAAAAGGGCTGCGTCGAGGCCTATGCGTCGGCAAGCGCAACGGCAAAAAGAGCGACCGAAGCCATCGAGGCGGCAGCAGAATCGAGCTTGAAAAAGGTGCTTGACGAAAATGGCGAGATTACCTGCAGGGATGTTTATGAACACTTAAAGGCCGGTGATGAACTCGCAAAAAAAATCACAGACAAGACGGCCAAAGCGCTTGCGATTCTTTGTATAAATGTGCTGCACTCTACCGACCCCCAGCGGATTGTCTTTGCGGGAGGAATGATTGCCGCCGGCAGCATACTCTTAAACAGGATAAAAGCATATTTTGACGAAAATATCTGGTTCCTGAAGAAAGAGACGGTCGAGATTGCCTTTGCCACTTTGGGCGAGGATGCCGGTATAATAGGAACTGCGGCCTTGGCAAAGAAGCTCATAGACGAGCCGAAATCAGGTTAGCGGTTTTTTTGTTTTTCTTCTTCTAAGAGGGATTCGTTTAGCGAGCCGGAGCGGAAGCCCTGCAAATCGACGGTTACATATTTGAAGCCGAGAGATTTCATTTTTTCAACAATCTGTGAACGGTTCGGCTCTTTTGTTATTTTATCAATGTCCTGCGAGTGGACTTCGATTCTTGCGATGGTCTCGTGATGACGGACGCGAAATTCAACCAGCCCCAAAGTTCTGAGGAAATCCTCTGCCTGCTCGATTTGCTTAAGACGCTGCTCAGTGATTTCGAGCCCGTAACTGATTCTTGATGCCAGACAGGGCGAGGCCGGCATATCGGCTGTCGGTAAATCGAGCTTTCTGCTTAACCGGCGGATATCGTCTTTGGTAAGTTGAGCTTTCATCAACGGAGCACGCACACCGAAATCTTTAGCCGCTCTGTTTCCCGGGCGATAGTCTCTGTTGTCGTCGAAATTGCTGCCGCAGATAACGCACCTAAAATGTTCTTCTTTTGCAATACCAGCAAGGATTTTGAATAAGTGCGATTTGCAATGGAAGCAGCGGTCAGCCTTGTTGGCTGAATATCGGCTATCCTGGACTTCATCAATGGGGACTATCCTTGCCACAATACCGATATTTTCAGCGGATTCGATTGCCTGGGAGAATTGGGATTTAGCTAAAGAGCCACTGACGCCTATACAGGCAAGGACATTGTCAGCGCCGAGCGTATCTAAGGCGGTTTTTAGAAGAAACGTGCTGTCGACTCCGCCGGAGTAGGCGACCAGAACCGAGCCCATTTCCTTCAGTATTTGCTCAAGCAAATTGTGTTTTTTATCTATCTTCACAACTGGAGTCTTTACCATATCTTCTTGATTGGACTGCACTTACTATATCTTAAACAAAAGGACAAATCAAGCGGCAGCGCTAAGGCGTTTTGTGCCATTGACGGGCGGTAAAAACCAAGCGGCCAAAAAGTAGTATGTTGTGCCTATTTAGTGCTCTCAGTTGAAATTTCCCGTTTGTTCGCGGGTAAGTGGCTTTAGAACAATAAGTTACTTTTCTTACTCGCGATAATTTACTACCCTGAAGGGTATATTTTTGTTCATATTGAAATTTTTTTTTGCCAAATTCATTGCAAAGGTGTAGTATCGCTGAAGTGATAGTGATGATTTGGGGCAGGGTTGTTTGAAGGAATATCTTCCCTGTCTCTTATCAAGAGGATTGCAGATTTAAAGTGAAAAACTATCGAAAAACGGATTTGATAGTTGACACGGTGTCATTGTCAGGAAAAATGACAAAATGTTCAAGGAGGAAAACTTAATATTAATGGAATACAGGTTAAACAAGAGGAGTTTGAAAATGTATAGGAAAAATGGATTTGTATCGAAAGGATTGGTTGTAAAAAGCGGTTTGGCCCTGTTGGCAGCAGTGTGTGTTATTGGTTTGTTCGGATGTGGTCGTCGACTTGCCCGGCTTGAGCGGAACCAGAGAAATCTGCAAAGGATTATGGAGAAAAGCAATGTTGAACTTGCCCAAAACTCGGCATTCATCAGACAAAACCAAAGGGAAATAAAGAGCAGTATCAGAACCACCCGGTTTTCGAATACTTCAATTTCGTCCAAAGTTACCGCCATCGAGGAGGGACAGGCGAAACTACAAGAGTTGGTTACAAACAGTGATCACCAGACAGCCAGAAATATAAATTTAAGCCGGGACCGTATCGTAAACAACGCAAACTCAAACAGTCGTGAAATTGTCAGCGACATCGCAGACAGCAGAGAAGCTCTCTCGAGCAATGTTGAGGCAAGCCGGGAGCAAATCATCAATACCATGACTTCGGGCGGTCGTGAGATAACCAGGAATATAAATTTAAGCCGGGACCGTATCGTAAACAACGCAAACTCAAATAGTCGTGAAATTGTCAGCGACATCACAGACAGCAGAGAAGCTCTCTCGAGCAATGTTAAGGCAAGCCAGGAGCAAATCATCAATACCATGACTTCGGGCAGTCGTGAGATAGTAAAAACTCTCAATGCGAGCAACAGCAGGTTAATAAACAACATAACTTCCAGCAAAGACCGAATAATAAGCAAAGCAGAATCAAATAGAGATGAAATAATCAACAACACCGCTGCAAGCAGCAATAAGATAGTCCAAAGTGTAGCTGCGGTTGACGAAAGCTTCCATAGACAGCTTGCTGAAGCTCAAAAAGACGACAGGGATATTACCGCTGAGGTAGCGGGGCTTTCAACCTCTTTGGGCAAACTTGAAGTAAAGCTCACTGAAAATTTATCCCGGCAACTAAACGATATCAAAGAAAACCAGCATAAGTTACACAACGGCTTTGAGACACTGCAGGCTGATTTCAACGAGCTTAGCTCTGAGGTAGTGGTTGTTAAAGAGAACCAGAACAAGCTGGGGTCGAATCTAAACGATATCAAAGAAAACCAGCATAAGTTGAACAATGGCGTTGAGACATTGCAGGATGATTTCAACGAGCTTGGCTCTGAGGTGGTGGTTGTTAAAGAGAATCAGAACAAGCTGCAGTCGAGTCTGGAAACCGAAAACCAAAAAGTCAGAACGGAGATAATGAAAGCCCTGGAGCGTTTGAACACCCTTATTTCCAAAATCAGTTCCTCGGATGAAACCGGCGAGGGAACTGCTGTTGCGGCCCGGAATGATTAAAGATACATCCTTCTGCGATGATAACGTAGTGTAGATATTAACTCGAACTGACGGTTTTCTCTGCTCTTTTTGTGGTCCGTCTGGGACGGGGGAATCTGCCCGGCAGCAAATCTGACTACTTGAGGTTTTTAATCCCGTTTTTCGTCGGTGATTGCAAGCTCGTCAATGCGGAGTTTCTTACTGAGCAGGGAGCTTGTTTTCGTTGATATGTACCCGCTATTGAGTTCGAGCAGGTTCGGATAAAATCAAAAGTACGTTGTTTACTTATAAACGGAGTGTATACGTTATTTCGCCGAAAGGGACGGTGAATCTTCCGCTACTTTATGTAAATAAGTATGCCGGCAACGACCAAAATAACAAGAATACAGATACCGACGATAGCCACGAATGTCCACATAATACGCCTGTTGGCCTCGGCGGTTTCTTTCGGCAGACGATTAACGGCCTCAATCAATCGGTCGTCTTTGTCGGAGCTTGTTTTTATATAATTAATAAGCTGACCTGTTAGCTCCTTTTGATTTTCCACAAATTCGGGAAGGTTCTTCAAATGCCCGTTGATACCTTCCAGATGGCCGAGCATATTGTTGAAGCCCTCCTCGAGCTTTTCAAGCTTCGCAAGAGATTCTTCCTCTGTGTTTTTACGGGCAATCTCACTTAAAATGGGTTGCTCTGATGAACCTTGTTCGGCTGTGGTTTCCGGCTCTTTTTGTTTCTGCGGCCTGCTTATATGCAGCAATCTGCCTATCTTCAAAAACAAGTCCTTTAATCCCATATTTAACCTCATTCAAAAAGCAAAAAATAAACCTTTGCACTAATATACAAAGCCCGGCACGTATTGTAAATATATAAAAAGTCAGTACCGCCTTTTTCTAAAACTTAAGCCCTGTAACAATAATTGTTTAATGTTACTATTCACGAACCACGCTATCCGCTAATAATACCCTGAACGAAGTCCTGTGAGTCCGCCGAAGGCGAACCAAAAGAACTGAATCCAAAAAAGGATACATTGTTGAGGGGGCTAAGAGTTGAAAATCAAATCATGCTCTTTACGTTTGGGAATGGGCAATTCACCGCCGCATCGGACACAGTCGACTCTTTCAAGCCCGCGATTCCTGCCGCAGACAGGACACTTAATGACTGTCGTATGGTTCAGTGCTAAATAAGTAAGCAAACCCATTAGATTAAATAATCCGATGAAGACAAGCCAGAAAATCACTGTTGCCCATCTGGTTCGTCTGGGCCAGCCGTGCCAAAAAGCAAAAACCATCATACCCATACTTAATATCCAGTTCAAAACGCTGTCATGCGGGCGAAAATACTCTGTCACGCGAGTAAGTTCCTGAAATATACCACCAGAATAGGTCATCCAATCCAATTTATCATAAAATAAAAACCAGACCAAATCATAAGCCGGTGGAGATACTTTAGTAACATAAACTCTGGTTCTTAACCACAAATCTTCTATTATACTAACTGGAGGTTGAGCTGGTTGTATCCAATCGAAGCGATTGATCAATTCAAGGTTGCCCTCGTTATTTAGCTTGTAAAGCTCGACCCACCTCTTATGTGGCTTGCGCAAAGTTTCGTTCCACAATTTGCGCCATTCTCTTATTGGCATTGAAGTAGGGCTGGGCAGCTTCACGTCGCTTGCTTGTTGTCTTAGAAATATTTTATCTTTTGTTGAAGCGAAACTGACGGTGTCAGTGTCGGTGTCCCATTCTTCGGGGATAGTGATAGTCAGACTTTCCTGTGGCTCGCGAAATAACAGATAAATCTTGCCTTCCTCAGTCAGATAAGAAATCAATGGCCGATACTCTATAGCAGAGTCCTTTTTCTGTCCTACTGGTGAAGGTATCCAACGATGTTGCCAAACAGTTTTTATTTCGTCTCCAAAACTTTCAAAAAGCTGTTCGACCTGCTGCTTTTCAAAATTAATTTCGTAAAGAGTCCTGTCTGTTTGCCACAGCAGGGTGGGGTTGAAGGAATCTTCCGGACACCAGGCAGTAAAATTTTTGAATTCACCAAAAGGTTTGGCGTCAACTTTTGATTCGCTAAATCCTGTTGAACCGGCATAGCCGATTTTGTCGCCTTTGAACCGGTAGCCGACAAATAAATCCACTTTGGGCTCATAACGCCATATCTGTTCAATCTCATCCTGCATGCTCACAGGTATTTGCAGGGTTTGAGAGAGTTCCGGTGTAATCATCTGCAATTCTTTCATTGAGCTTGCTGTGAAAGCTTGATATCTCTCAGACCATGAAAGGTATTCAAACGGTATATCTTTATGCAGTCCCTCCCAGAGCAGATTGCCGTCAGCACCAGAAATCTGCACATTGGAATAATCCAATCCGGCACGGCTGTGTTTAAGAATATATCTCAAATGAATTGTCCCGTCGGGTAAAAAGTTTTTTGTTGAAAGATGTATCCTTGAATTGGGGTCCTCCGGCCTTGAGGAAGGAGCAGCTCTGTCTTTATACGCAATGACATATACTATTTGTTGAATAAAAGCCTGAGAAAACATAAGGGCAATCAGAAGTATTAGAAGCGTCATAAAGACTGCAGAAGGTTTCGCAGCATATTTTGAAATATTTCTTAATTTCATAATTATTTCCCTGATTAAAATTCTCTGTTTAAGAATGAGTAAATAATTTGCGAGAGCAAAATCAAGGAGCCGATAAACATAACTGCAAAGGCTGCTATGAGTCTGTACTGCAAGAGAGTAGTTGCAAGGATTAGAGCGGCGAATGCCAGACCGAATATTTTTGTTGTGTACCATTTGGCCGTGCTCAACCCCACAAGGGCTGTCCCGAGATATGCCACAAAGCCCAGCACTACGAAAACCAAACCCTCAATGAAGAATCTAATAATCGGTGGTACTGGCAAAAGGCCTGGGCGCGACGAATACCGGTAGAAGGCAAGCCAGACGATGCTAACAGATATTATAAATGAAATTGCCGCCGCAGAAACTTTGCCCCACAATATAGTTTGCCTGCTTACAGAGCGATGGAGAGTAAGACCCCAGGTCTTTGTAAAATTAGGCATCCAAAACTGGCGAATACCAAGTGCCAAACCAAGGCCAATTGATATTAACAGCAGCCATATTCCACATAAACTTAGCGGCGGATGCTTTGTAAGCGTATAAGAACCTACAGTAGAACCGGGGGTGAAACGTTGATAATTCCAAAATCTAACATCGAAAGTTGCCTGCAGGACAAAGCCGCCTATTACCAGAAATGCAATTGCAGCCAGCAGCATCCAGGACAGGCATTCACGGAGCTCTTTTTTTAACAGTGCTAAAAATCTCATCTCATTTTTTCTCCCATTGAAATAGTTTTTTACGGCCGGACGGAGCTGTAAACTCGATAAACTGGTCCTCCAGATTCATCTGAACTATTTTGCATTTCTCTGCCCCCGCTGACTGGGCCCATTCACTAATCTTCGCTTGGTCAGTGCCAACCAGCGTCAATTCGAGTTCCTTTTCACCTTGCCTGCAATGAAAGAGACCTTCGATATCCACCTGCTCTGGTACCGACTTCAAAAAACTCAATTTGACTTTTATGACCGATTTTTGGAACTCTTCAAGTGTGCAGTCTGCTCTTATTACACCTTCGTCGATCACAAGGATTCTGTCGGCGACTCTTTCAACGTCACCGAGAATATGGCTGGAGAAAAGAATCGTCCTGCCCTCGCGCATAATCAGCTCAATCATCCCTTCTAAAAACTGCCGTCTGATTGCGGCATCAAGCCCGAGTGTCGGGTCATCCATTATCAACAGTTCCGGATTTGGTGCTAAGGCAAGTGCCAATGACACTTGGGCCCGCTGACCCTTAGATAGATGCTTTATCTTTTGTTTTTTGGACAACCTGAAATATTCAATCATTTCCGCAAAGAGTTTATTGTCCCACTGCTTTGGGAAAAATGCCCGCTGAAATTTCTTTAATTCTCTGATACTCATCCATTTGAAAAGCTGATGACCCTCTGTTACATAACCTATGCGCTGTCGAATTGCTGGCGTTAATGTTTCCGAATCACAGCCGAGAAGTTCAGATGACCCTGTCGTTGGTCTTAATAAGCCGAGCATTAACTTAATGGCAGTGGTTTTTCCTGCGCCGTTCCGGCCGACAAAGCCGCAGATACTGCCTCGCGGTATCTGCAAGTCCATATGGTCAACTGCAAGTATCTTGTCGTAATATTTTGTAAGGCCCTTGGTTTTAACTACTATTTCACTCATCTTTTTTTCTCACTTTTCGTTTTTCTTTTGAATCTTGACAACCTGTCTTTGAACATCGAGATTAAGTCTTTGTCATTGAAACCTAAATTAAGCCCACGAGTGATAAGCGTGTTCATTCTCTCTGTAAGTATGTTAATATCCGCCGCATCTTTACTGCGCAGCTTAGGGTTGCTGACGAATGTCCCGGAACCGGTTTTGGTAATGACCAATCCGCCCTGCTCTAAAACGCTATAAGAGCGCGCAACAGTATTCGGATTAATCACCAGCTCTGAAGCAAGCTTTCGCACCGCCGGCAGCTTATCACCAGCCGAAAGCTCCTCCTTTGCGATAGCCTCACTTATCTGCTCAGCAACCTGAACATAAATAGGCTTATCTGAACCTGACGATATTTGTATCCACAAACCCATTGCAACTATTCTTCGCTTACCTAATAACCATCTGCCGCCTTGCATAAATGTATTAATACCATTAATACATTATGTACTAATCTAATCAGCTTGGCAAGTAAAAATTCCAAAAAAATTAAATTTTTTTCCCCTTTAAGCAAACTCTCGAAAATCAGCCCAAAGAGGAGGTCTAAGGAATCTTTTTTATGCGTTTTTGGAGCAAAAAGGGCTAAGTACATTAAGCTACGCTTTTTCGTGCCTTTTCGCGGCCAAAATCAGTATCATTTGCGAAATCTGTGGTTTCATTTCTGCGAAAGGAATGTAAAATTAAGGGAACAATAATCATTTGTTAAGCATCTTTATATATTTGCAGGGTAAATGCAGAAAAATGCCAGAAAACAAATTAAAAACCGCAGTACTGGGCCTGAACGATAACGGCCGGTTATTGCTTGAAGCGGCGCTGAAGGCGAATTACTTCCAGCTCGAGGCCGTTGCGGACAAAGACACGCAGCTTGTTGAAAGAATAGGCCGAGAATACAACTGCAGAGCTTATGACGACTATCGTCAGTTGGTGATACAAAATCAGTTGGATTGCCTCCTCGTGGCCGCCGGTATGAACAGTTGCGGCGAGCACCTCCGGTCGGCTATAAAGAAAAAATTCAACATATTGAAGTGGCCGCCCCTGGCCAGAAATTTTGAGGAGGCCGTCGAGCTCGTGCGTCTGGCTGAAGATAACAACGTAAAGTTTGCTATCACCAACATAAATCGCTTTGCCGACAGCTTTGTTGCTTTTCGCCAGTTCATCCAGCAGGGCCGAATAGAGCATATTTATCTGCTCACCGCCGAATGCAATGTCGGGGGACACGATTATCCCGCCTGGCACAATGACAAGGGGCTTTCCGGCGGAGGAGTGCTACTGAGAAACTGTTACGGAATCTTCGATGAAATTGTGTGCAATTTCCCTACGCCCCAGGAGGTTTATGCGCTGAACACAAGCACGGCGGGCGACAAGCATCAACGACATTACTTAACGGAGGACACTTCGATTGTAACTATGAAATTCAGAGAGGATATGATAGGCAATCTGACGGCAAGTAAAGTTGTTGGGCCGGATGAAGCTTATCTGAAGGTTTTCGGAAAAGCTCAGATTCTGACAGTCAATAATAATCTCGTCCGCCTTAGTAAAAATTGCGGAGAAGTTGTTGAAGATTGTGAATATGGTTATGATATTCTTGTCTGTACAAAGCGCCTCCTGGAAAATTTTGCTTTAAGTATACTATCGCCCGATAAAAACAAGCTTTGCAGCACCGGCAGGGAGAATTTGAAGAATATGTCTGTGATTGAGTCGGCTTATCTGTCGTCTCGTACGTCTATGCCTGAGTCTCCGGCCAGAGTGCTACAGATGGGGCAGGCGGAGCTGACGAAAATAGTGGATTAAATTTAAGCAATTATAAGTTTGACAAACAAAGCGAGAAGTTATAATTTATGGGCATTAATGCAAATTTCCGGTTAACTTTTTTGGAGGCCTGAGTATGAAAGTGAACAAGAAAAAATCGCATATTATATCAACACTGCCGGCCGGCTTCTTAGGCATGTCAAAAGCAGTTATGCTCGGCTTTGTTTTGGTGTGTCTGATTGTAGCTGGTGTAATAGTGTTCAAAAGCAGCTCCGGAGGCAGTAGCCGCAACACGGATGTATATGAAGGCAAAAAGATGTGGGTTATGTGTGGAAATCCGGCCTGCGAAGCCTCATACGAGATGGACTCGAAAGAGTACTATGATTTTCAACAAGAGCACGCGTTAGAGGCGGTAAGGATGATGGGAGCAGTACCCTTGCCCTGCAATGAGTGTGGGGAAAGCAGTATTTCCCAAGCTGTAAAATGCCCAAACCAAAGCTGTGGTAATGTTTTTATCAAAGGCATTTTAGGTAAAAGTGAGCGTGCTGATAAATGTCCTGAGTGTGGGTACAGCGAGTTAGAAGAGAAACTCAAAGCCGCTAGACAGGGTTCGTGATAATTAACCAAATAAACACCGCTCTTTAAATGAATAAAGAGGTCAAGCTGCAGGCAGAGATGTTGTCTGTTGAGCGTAATGAGTACAGAGCGAGTCGAGAAGAATAATTGACTGCTAAAGCCCAACTGAATATACAGTTGGGCTTTTTTTGCTCGTCAATCTGCAGCACGTCATCTTGACAGGAAGAGAAAGAGGGATGGCCGCGAAAAGCAAAAAGGCTTAACCGCAGAGGGCGGAGAGAGGGGTAGGTTTGAAATTGGGTTTGAATTGGGTTTGCTTTGGGTTTGTTTTGCATAATTAGTGAAAAATGGTCGACCATTTTTCGTATAGCGTATAGCGTATAACGTACAGCGTATAGCGTATAGGGCAATGAGGATAGTGAGGATTTGAGCTTCGATAGCCATTATAAGTCATCCTAATTCGTAATTCACTTTTTTGGGGCGTTGAAAAAAACGCGCCCCTCTGCGCTTTTCAAGCGTTCATCGGACCGCTGAAAAAGTGTCATCTTTACAGTGATTGCACTTCGAAAAGTCAATACGCCTACGATGCGTTAGGGCATAGAATCAAGAAGGTCGACTATTATCCTACGCCGGATGAAACAACGCTGTATTACCATAATTATAAGTGGCAGGCATATTAGTCGTTAGTGAATAGTCGTTAGTATTTAGCTGGTTGGGGCCTGTCGGCGGATTTTTTAGTAGATTCCTCCTAATTTGTTAATGTTACAAATAGAAAAAAGTTGCTTACAATTCCTCCATGTTTACTTCGATTTTCTACCTCTCAAGCCAACCCCAGAGAGATTAATCGGTTTAAATCCCAGTTCAAATGCGGGAGAGTCGGGTCTTAAGGTATAGTCATCGTTCTCAGGGTCTACAAATAATGGGTCGGCAACAATCGAGTGAGTATCGAAACCACGCTTCTGCCAATCTTCAAATGTATCAACGTCCGGCAGACCTCTAATGACGAGTTCTTTGCCGTTAGTGTGGAATATAAGATTGTAGTCTGATTCCATAGGCAGTGATATTTCTCTGTCAACATTGTAAAGGTCTGCATCGGGGCTTGAAAAATAGAAAATATTCCTCAGCAACCTTATCTTCTCGTGGCTCATATTTTCGTGGTCGGGGTGGCGCAGGTCAGACGGATTAGTATAATTATATTGAGCTCTGTCTCCATCTATAAAGATATTATTGTAGATTGTGTTGTTTTTGTGGCCGTGCCATATAAGCTGCCCTGCAAAGGCCCTATAGACAACATTATTTTCAACAAGACAGTTTCTCGTATCACAACCAAGGTAGATACCCCATGCAGAACTACCATGGCCTTCAGGATGAGGCCAGACATCATGAATGAGATTGTTCCTTATAACAATGTAATCGTCACGAACAAAGATACCCCCGCCATCATTCAATCCATGCATCACATCATATATTTCATTGTATTCAATAATAAGTCCCTGCTCCTGGTTTCTTCTTCCTTTTTCCTGTCCATAATCCGTAGGGGTATAACGTCCGTATATTCCAGATTGAGAAGTATGATGAACCAGATTGTTTGCAATTAAACCCCCTCCATCATCAATGTTTATTCCAACAGCGCTGTGAAAGATTGAACCGCAATGATGGATGTGATTATAGGAAATCACATTGCGATGTTTGCCGTAACTTCTGGTTATAATACCCCCGCCACCGGTATCGTAAATGGTATTGCCTATTATGTGGTTTCCGTTACCTGTCAAATCCAGAGCGTAGGTGCCGGTGTTTCTTATGGTGTTATTTTCAAAAATACAGTCACTTACGCCCTTCATAGTAATAGCCGATGGAAACCATATGTCACCAACATCTCTGATGGTTGGTATGCCTTCTTCAGGCAGTATATAATCGGTATCGCAGAAAGTCAGCCCGCATATGTTGATGTACTTAACATGGTTTGTTTTTTCCACATCACCCTCGAACCTGACAAGCTCGTTCAAGATGGGGGCTCTTAGTTCAGCATGCTCTAAGTCACAAGGTGGCCAATAGTAAAGTTTGCCTGTATGTCGGTCTAAATACCATTCGCCTTCTCTGTCTAAACCTTCTAAGGCATTCTCAATATAATATCGGTTGCGCCTTTCCTGACCCTCTAATCTCCTGCCGATTGGTCCGGTAAAGATTACCACCTTCTGCTCCTCATCCAACTCAGAAACAAGGAGCCTGGATTCATTATAAGAGTGGATGAGCACAACTTCTACATCATTAAGATTTTTCCATTGTTTGAAATGGTCTGCTTCATATTGAAAACTATCTCTTTCATCCAGCGCGTTTTCTATTCTATAAAAACCTTCATCAGGAATGCGTGCCCGTTGTTGTCTTGTACCGTTCAAAAAGAGCTGTCTGAACATCCATTTGCCTTCTTTAACTGCAGGAATAGTGCAGACCTTAATCTTGCCTTTGTAATCGGTCCACGGGCTGGTTATCTTTCTGCCGCCGCTTATGACAGGTTCTTCATTTTTGTAGGCGGTGTAGGTAACCGGACACTCCTTTGTCCTGGAATCCTCCAGCGTAAATACAAGGGTTTCGTCCAGTTCATACAAACCGCCGCGGATATAAACCGTAATTGGCTTTGTCAGCGGTCCCTTTTTCTTCATTGCACGGATAGCATCACGCGCCTTCTGTATGGTCGCAAATGGCCTGTCGATATTGTCACCTGCCCAGGAGTCATTTCCCTTGAGGGAGACATACAGAGCGATTTCTTTAGCATTTGCCATTGAAACAAATGAGCAAAGCAATAGTGCAAAAGTGACAATTATGAATACGTTAAAATTTTTAGAATACTTCACGATAAGGGCCTCCTAAATACAAGTTGATTTAGGTAGATATGTAAGTTGCATATACAATATAATTGCCAATTTGGGCACCCTCATATTAGCAAACAAAATACAAACCCCGTCCGTGGGAGTGCTTTGAATTATATTGACTTGAGTTTTATCAAGCAAGTTTTTTTGTAAATTTATGCACGATTAGGAGTATTGCAGTGTCTTTTGCTGATGTTAAAATTTTCATCGGTGAGAAAACGCAAAAAGAGACCTGGCAGCAGATTGCTGCCCGGTCTCTTTAAAGCCAAACAATTTATTAGAAACTTCAGCTTAGTTTCCCACGGTTACTGTGACGGTTACCGAATCGACTTCTTCTGAACGGTCGAGGTTCTCGACAATGACCTTCGCAAACTTCATTTCCGCATTCATTACGAACGTTTTCTTTATGGTCTGTCCTGCTCGAAGAGGAATATCGAATGTGTACAAGTCTTCGGTATCACAATGCACACCGTCTTCACTTGCTCTTACGTAAAGCCGAAGTCCGGCTTTAGCATCAGAATCGTAGGTGCACTCAGTAGCAATAGCGAGAGTTGAAGCAGCCTCAAGACCTATAGGCAGACACTCTTCTATGCTGCTGCTCTTTTCCGGTCCTAATGAGATGTCGTGTAGAATAGGAAATGCTACCTTAAAGTGCGGGTCTATCGTAAGGACCTGAACAGCTAAGTCTTCCGTAGGTCTATGATCAATCCCCTCGCCGGTATAGTACCTTAATGTGTGGAAGACATATATATAGGGACCTTCAACATAACAATGAGCCTCTGCAAAGCCCGAACCATCTGGAATTCTACTCAAAGGAACAACAGGATTGGCAGCGTATTTATGCCATTCCATTCCGTCATAACTCCAGGCGTAGCCGAGAGCCTCAATTTTAACGGCTTTCGTTCCACCGTAAACACAGTGGAAGATGCCTTCATGATACCTGGCACAGGCTTCTGAAAAACCACCGGCATCCCAGGTACCCCAGTCACCTGAAGTCATAACAGGGTTCCACTCATATTTTGTCCAGGGGCCTTCGGGTTTTTGAGCGGTGGCCATACAGAATGGTCCCTGGTCCTGGACCGAGACAGGACTCTGAACGAACATATAGAAAGTATCATCAATTTTAGTGACACTACCGGGATAAACGCCGCCTTCGTCATCCCAATCAATAATAGGGTTGTTCTCATACTTCTTCCAGGGTCCCAATGGGTGGTCGGCTGTAGCTAATCCTACTGCATCAGGCGCCCAATACCACATATAGTAAGTTGCATCACGTTCCCTAATGTCATAGGCACCTTCTTTCATAAGAGCGGCACAGGCTGTCTGCCTATGGTCCCATTCGCCTTCTTCACCGTGGTCAAGTACCGGGTTATTCTCGTACTTTTTCCAGGGTCCAAGAGGACTCTTAGAGGTTGCCACACAAAGCCGATATCCATTGGGCCAGCGTTCCTTGTCCTTGCTTTGTGCATGGTAGTACCAGTACCAGGTACCGTTATTGTCCTTGAGGACGTCAGCAGACTCGAGGATACTACTGTCGACATCAGATTTCTCGGCGCTTGGTACCATAGCCGGGCTGGGACCAAGGACGTGGATTAACGGCTTTTCCGCGAAGATATTCTTCGTCGGGGCCACATTCTTGGCGGTGGCCACTGTTGCAAATGAGCAAACCAATAATGCAACGATGACAATTACCAAAATGTTAGAGTTCTTGAAATGTTTCATGACAGGTTCCTCCAAAAAATTGTTTACATTTCTTGTACAAACCACTCTTGTACAAACCGCTTCCATTATCTTAACTAATATTTCTTTTGCAATACTGCAAATATTTAGAGCCATTAGTTCCGTATAAAATATTCTTTCCAATCTAGCTGGCTGAACATTGCAGATAAAATACACAACTCATCCGTGAGGTTAATCGTAATTATATATGATAAAGTATAATCAGGCAAATTTTTTATAATTCGTGCGTACGGGTGAGCGTGCGGCTATAATATTTTGTGGCCCATCTGCGATAAAGTATCTTACAATTGTTATACAAATCTGGAAGGAAGAGGACATTCCATCCAATTTCAATAGGATGTTCAAAACGTTCGCTATATTGTGCAAATTTTTTAAGTCTTTGATATTGCTAACCTTATGGATTTGTCAATTTTGTGGTTTTATGAGCTATTTGGGCTTTGGATTGTATGGATTTTCGTCACTTTTTACAGCTACGTAAATGCTTTTTGCTGGTCTTTGGGACTAAGGATTGGAGGTAAAAAAATTTTGAAAAATTTTTATTTTTTTCTTGCATTCAAGCTGCATATAGTGTATTAAGTAAGTAATACACTAATGATAAAAAGGTAGGATTCGATGCTATTAGAAATTGATCATCACAGTGGCGTGCCTATTTACCGCCAGGTAATCAGACAAATCCGCCAACAGATTATGACCGATGGCTTGAAGCATGAAGACCAGCTGGAAACGGTTCGTGATCTAGCGGCACGTCTGAAAGTCAATCCAATGACTATTAGTAAGGCATATTCATTTCTGGAAGTCGAGGGTCTTGTCGAAAGAAAACGTGGAATTGGCCTTTTTGTAGCTAAAGTGAGAAAAGGTCAACGGAATCAGATAAGAGCCAAATTGCTAAACAGTATTGTTAACAAAGCAGCAATCACCGCTATTCAACTGGGGGTATCAGAAGACAAGGCTATAGAGTCTCTCAAAAGACACTACAAGGAATACAATTCCAAAAACCGGAGGCAAAAATGATAAACGGAAATCCAATAGTACAAATGCGCAACGTTTCCAAGCGGTTCGGTAAAATACAGGCATTAAATAAAATCGATTTGGACATCAAACGAGGAGAAATCATCGGCCTGTTAGGAGCCAATGGAGCGGGCAAGAGCACGTTGCTAAGACACATTATTGGCTTGTATCTTGCCGACCAGGGTCAATGCATCACATTTGAAACGGATGCAGCAAAGCTGACCCCGAAAGAACTTGGACGGATTGGTTATGTTCACCAGGAAGGTGAACTTCTCGAATGGATGACGACAAAGCAATTGATCCGTTATGTGAGTGCATATTACAAAAATTGGAATCACGAACTGGAAGACAAATACATCGCTGATTTTGATATTTCTCTTAAGGACCGCGTTGGTTCACTATCGCCTGGCCAAAGGCAAAAACTGGCAATACTATTGGCAATAGGTTTTGAGCCTGAACTACTGATTTTGGACGAACCTGCATCAGCGTTAGACCCTATTGCCCGCAGCCAATTCTTAGATTTGCTGCTGCAAATAATACAGGATGAGAATCGAACCATCATTATCTCTTCGCATATTTTAAGCGATGTCGAGAAGGTTATAGACCATACGCTGATTATGCGCGAGGGGAAGATATTGCGTGATAGCAGTTTCGACAATCTAAGAGAAGAATTCATCAAAATTACGCTCATATCTCTAAACGGCAAGTTACCCGCCGAATTACCGTTTGAAAATATAATCAACTGTGAAAGAGAAGACTCCAAAGCGGTATTCACAGTGCAAAATATCTCACAACAGGAATTGGAAACCAAGGCCAAGGATTTGAACTGTAAAATTGAAATTGCCCCATTGCCTTTGGAAGAAATATATAAAATCGTCGTTAACCAGAAAACCGAGATTAGAGAATGAGTATTTTAGCAGCTAATTTGAAACACCTTTATCAACGGCGCAGTGTATGGTTATGGTATGTAATTTTATTATGCCAGACACCAATGATTCTATTATCTTTTTACTCAAAAATTGACAGGTATTTGGGGTACCTGATAGTCAGTCTACTAATGGGGATTTTAGCAGGAGGTCTGCAAAAAGATATTTTGACTAAGCCATTTTCGTTTTGTTTGCCAAATCATCGTCAAATACCAAGAGCTTTTATTTTCTGGATTGGCGGTGTTGTTAACTTGTTTTTGGGATGTGTGTTTTTGGGCTATCCGGGACTTGGCTTTCCTTATGTTCTGCTGGTTGTTTTAGCAGGCAGTTTTGTTGGCATGATAGCTTGCTTTTATGGAGTATATGCCAGCTTTCAAGCAGTGCCAACGCCGGCGGCAGGGATTGCTTGGCCATTAATTGTTTGTACGATTTACTTTGTTAAATGGGACATAGTTTTACAGAGTATAATTATCCACCAGCCGATTGTGATGATCTTAGTGTGCGCTCTGGTATGTATCTGGGTTTGGAAGCTGCTTGGCCGTGATTTTCTGGCGAGAAAGTATTGCGGCAAACTTATTATGGGAATGCTCGATAGCTGGAATCGCACAAAGATTGAGAAATATAAACAGGCTCGGGCAGATAGAAATATGACTGAGAGCAAGGTGAAGTTTTTCGAGAAGGTACAGGATTTTTTCTTAGGCAAAATGGAACGATATGAATTTTTGAGCAGAGGCCGATACATCTGGGGTAATATCTATATGGTGTTTGGTAAATTTTTCGGATTCTGGAATATATGGCATGTTTTGGGATTTTTGGCCACGATAATTTTTTTGGTTCTGTTTTTTGGATTTATGGGACCGCCCGAAAATGATAAAAGGATGATTGGTTTTTTATTTATTGTGCCGGCACTTAGTATATGTTCCCTGGACCTGATGTCATATCGAACCATGTTGTTTCCAGCTGGACGTAAAGATAAATATTACAGTACACTGATATTGTCGGCAGTTTTAACTTTGTTAGCAGGATTGTTAGTTTTGGTGATGACCGGCATATCAGTTTTTCTGGAAACAATGCTGCCGGAATTCAGTTTTCGAGGAGGGCCAATACTTAGTTATTACGGGATGGATATAGCCGATTTTTATATTTATTTGTTGTTTATACCGGTAACTCTTAGCCTAGCTGTAGCTTTTCCACGAACTAAGCCGTGGTTAATAATTATTTTAGTGGTAGTTTTTATGCAAGGTTGGATAATTTCTAAAATGGTATTAAAGCAAAGCCTAGTCGATTTGATTGGTCCGGTAAGCATTTCAGGGTTAATAGCTCTTTTCTGGATAGGCTTCTTGGTGGTTCTGCATTATGTTTGCATGAAACGGTCCTTAGTAGGTCAAGGGAGGTAAACATCCAACCGTATGTTCAAAACGTTCACCATATTTTGCAATTTTTTTAAATCTTTGTTATTACAAATCTTATGGATTCACGATTTTTACGATTTTATGAGCTATTTAGGGTTTGGGTAGTAATCAGGTTGTAGGGATTTTTCTCACTTTTTACAGCCGTAAGGTTATCACGCAGAGTCAACTAATTAAGTTTGAGTTTTCAAGACAGGTTTGATATTCTATTGGAAATAAGGTTTAGCGGTGTAGCTGAGGAGGTATACAATGTATATGGGAAATCCTGATTTATACTTTCCTACTTGTTCAGAACCGTTGCAGACAGGCACCTGGAAGGTTGCTCTTGGCGTTTCATCTGGTAAATCGCTGGACGTTGAAACAAATACAATAATCACTAAATGAAGGAGACTATATTATGTTTATTCAAAAGGTTTTGTGTGCGATATTTTCTTTGACCCTACTTCTGGGCTCCTGTAGTTCAGAAAAGACCTGTTTAGAAAAGCCCCATTTGGGTGGCTGCATCCTGACTTCGCCGGCGGCCGAAGCGCCTCGCGATCTGTATCAAGAAAGCAACATTGTGACGACGGACGAATACAAGCCGTTCACGAAGAAACTCTCCGTCTACGGCATTACCCTGATCGCCCGCGACGATATCTCGGATCCCTTCATGCGGAAGATCGCCAAGACCGTCAAGGAGATGTTTCCGCGAGGCGGGGCCATCGATGACGCGCTGCAGGAAGACGTTCTAAGAAACCTGTACCGATACAGGGTTGCGATCCCCCTGTTCAAGGGCGAGGCCGGATTTGACTCCGAAGAGGAGTGGACGACGTATGGCAACATGAAGCTTCGGAACAGCGTATGCGACATCATTATGGAAGGTGAACCCGGACGGCAAGTGATGGAGGTCGTTGAGCATATCCTGCACCACGTAACCGACGTGGGACTTCACTACACCTTCCCCGATGAATGGGGCATTTCGAAATCGTCGAAATTGTATCAGGCCATGCGCGAGGCGATCGACAAGGACTATTACGACGCAAGCTCGTACGAGGACATCGACGATGAGGCCAGAGAGCGGGTTATGCTTCAAGAATTCGCTTACTTGCTCATCACCACCGCGTGGGACCTCCAGGAGCCCTATGGCGGGGGAGCCGATGAGTGGACCCGCGGCGGGAAGGTCGGGAATAGCGCCGACTTGAAGGCCAAGCTTCCTCGGTCGTATCAACTTTTTGAACAAACCATTCCGAAAGTCATGGTGTCGCCAAGTAAGTCTACGCTTGATGGGTTTATCAAGGCACCTACCAGAGCCTTACCCTTGTCCCTAAACCATCCACGCTCTTACTGCTCATCCTCGGTGCGGTGATGTTAAGAAGGAGGAAGCAAAATATTATCTGAAATTTCTCTACAATAAAAAATTATCACCTTGATTTAGCCCTCCATTGTTCTTTCCAGTTGTCCAGCTTTTCATCTAAATCTCTTCCACCCTCTCTAAGATGAGTTACACCAACCCGCCTTGCAATTTCCTCGAACCTCTCCAGCACACTGCCATACTCATCCCCAACAAATTCAGGTCCCCTCATCAGCTTAACATACATAATCGCAAGCCTGTCCCTTTGAACCCGATGTAAAACCTGTTCATTCTCAGCAAGCTTCTCGGCCCTGTCATAAATTTCCGTTGCTTTTTCTAAAAACTTCTTCGACAAAAATGGATGGTCCATCCCGTACCGTATCCCGTCATAATGCTCATTAAGCCATGTCTCGGACATCTCAACAATATACTTCTCTTTTTGACCTCGTAGCAGCTTGTTATATTCCGCTATCGCAGGTGCCGCCTCACCGAAATGCCCGTAAATAAAGTCGGCCATCAACTCAAACACATCCAAAGAAGGGTCCCACATCAGCTTCGCGATTACCCACGAACGCATCCAGTCCCGCTCAGCACCCGGGCTTTGATAAGCACCCTGCGTCATTATGCATTCTGCGTTATTCGCGACCAGGAAACGAACATTCTTCGCGATAACCTCCATATTCGGCATAGGCGCCATATAATGACTGAAATTCACATTATAATCCCATATATTAATCCTGTCATGAACCTTCGACCACTCCTTAACCAAATAACCGAATTCACAAACCTCCCCAGGCTCGAAAGGCCGCCGCCACGAACCCACTTCATCGTTACACAATCGAATAGCAACATTCTTCCTCGGCCGAATCGTCTTTGGTACCCTCACCGTCTCAAGATAAGCCAGCGTCGAAACAATCACATCAGGATAATCTTCTTCAATCGCTTCTGCCACCTTATTAACAAGATACAAAAGCGCCGCCATATTTGTACCCTCAGCATCATCCAGCACCTTACACTTCTCACACAAGCAAGACCCGCCCCCGTCTGTCTTCGAAACGCTGACAATGCTCGTGTTGGGTTTATCTCTGAGAACTTTCAAAACAGATTCGGTAACAATCCTGACAACATCATCGTTTGTCGTGCAAAGCTGATGAGTTTTACGTTCACCATTCTCATCCAGCATAAAATATTCCGGATGCTCCTCGAAATATTTTTCCGGCGGCAATAAAGTGTGAAAAGTATGAACAAACAACCCGCCGTAATCAATTCGTCCGCCCCATTTCTCAGGCACTTTCGCCCGCGGAGCATTCGTACGATTGCGAAGAGACCACACACCGTCAAACGATACCTGATAAAACGGATCCTTCAGCTTCAAAGCAGGCTTATAAGTACGAGCCACAGGCTTAAAAGACAGCTTCTTCGTTTTAGGAATCCTGAAATGCTCATCCGTGTACCACCTGCACCCCAAATCCTCCTCAAGCAAAGCAAACACCGCATTGATAACCCCTCGCGTTCGCCCCCCCCAAAGATACAACCTCTTTCCCTTCACCCCAATACCGTAACCCTCATCTTCCAAATCCTCTTTCGCAGCCTGCAATCGCGCCGCCTCAAGCGCCCTCGTCTGCCCGATACTGATAATCCTGGATTTATCTTTAACCCGTTCGTCTTCAGCCACAATCGGCAATTCCGCCCCCGTCATCTCTTTTAGCCATTGCTGCAACTCCTGAGCCGCCTTTTCATCCTGTGTCGTAGCTTTAGGACTTATCAATATGCTGTACCGGCTCTTACCTTTCTCAGCCAGGGTCAACCCTTTCCCACATTGCCCCTCAGGCTCCAAACTGTTATACCATTGACCACTGCGTTCTTTAACCGGGTAAACTTTGTTGCTGACTGATTCACACCCATCCAAAATTACCAGAACTGAAACAAAAACTATCAACCAAAAACATATTCTTTTAATCATAGCCATGATCCTTTTTACTGGGATTTCCCATATTAAACGCTTAGCTAAGCCGCTAAGCCAAATTTTCAATAGAGTATCATATCTGTTTGAAAACGCAAGTTTCCCTGGTCGACCAGCTAAATCTCTTCTTCATCCAAAGCCTCAACCTGCCGTTTTCTGGCCTTGCTTACCCCTAAACCATCCACGCTCTTACTGCTCGGCTTGTGTGCGGTAATGCTGAGTAGATGAAAATCCTTAATAGCTCAAGGTTATTTTGATAAGATTATTGAGGTCGTAAAGAGAAAATTATGTTTTTTAATTGTTTAAATGAGAAATGTCAGTTAATCTCTAAAAAATGTCAATAAGAGTTTGTCTGGGAGATGTCGGTTGATTTTTCTTTGGGAGACAAAATAAACGATAAATTTTTGAAAGGAAGTGAATAATGAGAGTTAATAGGCGTGACTTTTTAAAGAAGACGGGGCAAGGTGCTATTGTCGCGGCTGCAGCAGGTTCCCTGAACGGGTGTTCGTCGATGGGTGCTCTTGGTTCGTTAGAATTGGCCCACAAGCGCGGCAGCCAGCGACTTAGCATGAAGCATCTTAGGAAGTGGGAAACGATGGGTTACGGGATGTTTATCCATTTCGGTATGGAGACATTTTTTGGCAAGGATGAGGTCCCCCCCCAGTCCCCAGGAACTTATGCCCCTGATAAACTTGATGTGGACCAGTGGATTAGTGTGGCGCGAGACGCGGGAATGAAATACGCGGTGCTCACGGCCAAACACCATCCCTTTTGTTTGTGGCCCAGCAAGCATACCGATTATACTGTTGCGGCCAGCGGGAATAAAACCGATTTGGTTGGAAAATTTGTGGAAGCCTGCCGGAAGCGAGGCGTTAAGCCAGGGTTGTATTACGCTTCTTCCGACCACTATCATCGATTCGGTAGCTTGACACGAGAGCATGCGAAACGGGGTTTTATGTCAACGTTTCCTGAATCGCAGGATGAAGACCTGCCGCCCTATACGACGTCTGTCTATCAGACCTTTATGACAGCTCAGATAACTGAACTTCTGACCGAGTACGGGCCAATTATGGAGGTGTGGATTGACGTTCCGGGGGAGTTGGGGCGTGGGTATCGGACTTTTCTTTATCACTATGTGGCGCAACTACAGCCTGAGATTTATATTATGATGAACAATGGCGTGCCCGACAGCACCCACTACAATTATCACTATGCGTTTCCTTCGGATTTGCTGGCTATCGAAAGAGGACTTCCGCCGGAAAGCGGCTATCAGAAATGGCGGCATATCGAAGGCAAGGATTATTATATGCCGGGCGAGGTGTGCGATATTATCAACAGCATCTGGTTCGATATTCCGGGAGATATGCCCAGGCCCGACGGTGAATTGCTGCACATGTACCGGGCCTGTCAGGGAAGAGGAGCAAATCTGTTATTAAACGTTCCGCCGAATAAGCACGGGTTGATTAAGGATGAGTATATCCAGGCTCTTATGCGGCTGCGGAAAAGTGCGCAAATTTAATTTGAAGTGCAACACCTACAGAAACACAGTTGTCCGGATTTTCCTCATTTTTTATAGCAAGGAAAGATTTTTTATTTTTCATCATCTTAATCTTTCCTTCAAACCTAATTTATATGAAATCGCATCTCCGGGTACATGGGTTATATTCCTATCACGTAAGATACAAATATTTATAGCTCCAGTCATCTTTACCTTTCTAAGGCCGCAAAAAACCAAGCAGATTTTACTTTCGATTTCAAAATGAAAAACAAAGGTAATGAGGGTGATTTTTGAATTATGAGATAGTCTGAATGCGCGAGGTCAAACCGCATAAGGGTTTTGTGAACCTTACGGCTTCTGAAGCCTACTGTCAGACCACTCTTTAGTAACCCAGCGTATACGTTTCACGACGCACATCCCCTGCTGCTCTGAGGGTGCCAGTTTCGGGATCCCTGTACGTTACCGTGGGAGCACAGGCGCGCCAGTTCCACAACCCCCAAGACTTGACATCATGCCCTATAGCCCTCAATGCCTCAGCTGTTTCCTTCGGAATACGGTCCTCAAGGTTCAACTGAGCTGGATGTGTGTTTGTCTCGCTTCCAGTCCCTGGAAAGTTATAACTGCCAAATCTCGGTTGATCCAAAGCCTCCTCAGGAGACATCCCCCACTCAACGACATTGAGTAAGACCTGGAGAAGAGCCTGAGCCTGCTGGTCATCTCCCGGTGTCGATAAGCCCATGAATGGCTTACCATCCTTCATGACGATGTGGGGATTATTCGTGTTCCGAGGCCTTTTGTGCGGTGCAATGACGTTGGCAAGATCCGGATCAAGGTTAAACTGCCACATGCGGGCACTCAGCCCAAAGCCCCAGCCGGGAATCATGGGGGTAGTCATGTGACCATCACTCTCAGTCATTGAGAATATGTTTCCCTCAGCATCAATAACATTCAGGGAAGTAGTATCGAAGAAAATCTTTTCATTGGCCTCAGCTTGAGTTACCTCAAATAGCTTCAGATTATCTTTCATGGAAAATTTGGTGGGAGAATCCGGAGCAACGTTAAGCATCCTGCTTGGGTCACCCCAGGGAGGCATGTCCTGAAAGGCTCTCTTGTTGTCAATTAGCTTAATCCGCTTGCCGGCATACTCCTTTGAAAAGAGCGCTTTCGGAATTTCTACGACATCCGGATCGCCGAGGTACTTGTGACAGTCCGACATACCAAGGTTGATCACCTGGGAAATGAGGTGAATATATTCAGGTGTGTTATACCCAAGGGTCTTTAAGTCAAAGTTTTCCAGCATGTTCAGCCACAGGGTCATTCGTGGACCTTGAGACCAAGCATGACAGCTATAGACATCATAGCCCCTGTAAGTTGTGTGGACCGGTGCCATCCACCTCCCTTTGTAGTTTGCCATGTCCTCGTAGGTGACAAGCCCGTTGTGCTCTTTGTAGAGCTTGTCCACTGCCCAAGCAGGTTCACCTTTATAAAAAGCGTCTCGAGCAGCCCGGATAGCGTCAGAGCGAGTTCCTCCATCAAGCAAAGCTTTACCCTCGGCACTGATCATGTAGCGAATCAGCTTACCAAGGTCTTTGTTGACCATGATGTCTCCGACCCTATGTTTCCCAACACCCATCTGGAACCAGAACTCTGTATTGTACGGCCATTTTAGGATTCCTTCCTTATGCTCATCAAGCAACCACTTCTGCATTTTGTATAGATGGTAACCATTCTCTGCAATTTCCAAGGCAGGCTGAACAGCTTCCTCGAAACTAAACGTACCAAACCGATCAAGGCACGCAAGCCAAACATCCACATCAGCAGGGATAAGAGCTGTATTAATTTGTGTTTTCCCTTGTTTAAGGAAATAATCCAAGGTGGCCTTGGCCGGCGCGGAACCGGCCCCAATTCGAGTGAGCACCTGCCCTTCCTTTGCACTGTAAAGGATTAATGGAGCCACCCCATTCCAGCCAGCAAATCCCATCTTCGTGACCTTAAGAGCCATAGCAGCAGTTACTCCGGCATCAAAGGCATTGCCACCCTTTTTGAATGCCTCAATCCCCGCTATCGTTGCAAGGTAGTGACCCGTCGAAACTACACCATTTGTTCCCATTATACGTGGGCGCATAGACTCGACATTTTTCGCATTATACAAATGCCCATAGCTTTTGAACGTGCCAATGATGTCCAGCAGATCTTCCTCAGCATTGACAGTTGCAGCAAATAAACATAGGAACAATGCAAAAATGACTATGACCAAGATGCGAGAGCCTTGACAATACTTCATATATAGCTCCCTTTTAATTTCTAAAAACCTTGAAAAAATACTTTCATCACTTTTCCATATTTATCTCGATTTCCTACCCCTCAAGCCGACCCTGGAAAGGTCGATGGGTTTAAATCCGAGCTCAAATGCGGGAGAGTTCGGCCTTAAGGAATAGTCATCATTTTCCGGGTCTGTAAATAACGGATCGGCGACAATCGAGTGAGTCTCATAACCGAGTTTCTGCCAATCTTCAAATGTCTCGATTCCCGGCAGACCTCTAATCGTCAGGTCTTTACCCGCAGTGTTATATATAAGATTATAATCTGATTCTGAGGGCGTCGATCTTCCAGAACTATATCCAAAACTGTAAAGGCCTGCATCAGGGTCTGAAAAATAGATGATGTTTCTCAGGAATCTAATGTTATGATGGTAGGCATCTCCACTATTTGTGTACTGTATCTGGGAGCGGGGGCCATCTATAAAGATATTGTTAAAAAACGTATTGTTTCTATTCATGAACCATATCATTTGCCCCGATTGTGCTCTATAGACAACATTATTCACAATCAGAGTGTTTCTCGTCTTACATCCGAGATAAATACCCCATCCGGGACTTCCAATTCCTCCGGGGACTGAACTGATATCATGAATAAGATTGTTTCTAATAACAATATTGTCGTCACGAACGAAAATACCTGCACCATCATTCATTCCATGCATCGCTTCGTAGATTTCATTATATTCGATAATCAACCCCTGTTTCTGATTTCTTCTCTCGGGTCCCTGTCCGAAGTCAGTAGTATGATGACGCACGTAAACACCGGAATGTGAGGTGTGATGAATCAGATTATTCGCAATCAAACCTCCGCCGTCATCGATGTTAATTCCCACACCGCTGTGGAAAACCAGGCCGCAGTCATAAATATGGTTGTATGAAATTACGTTGCGCTGCCCTCCATAACTCCTGGTCACAACCCCACCGCTGCCGGTATCATAAATCGTATTGTCTATTACCTGGATGCCCTCACCTGTTATATCCAGGCCGTATGTGCCGGTATTTCTTATTGTGTTATTTTCAAAAATACAGTTGCTGACACCCTTGAGGGTTATTGTTGAAGGGAACCATATATCACCGACATCTCTGACGACGGGAATTCCTTCTACCGGAAGAATATAACTCGTTTCGCAGAAAGTAAGCCCACGAATATTGATATATTTAACATGTCCTTTCTCTTCTAAATCACCATATTGCACATGTTTTTGCTTTTCTACATCACCCTGGTACCTGAGAAGCTCATTTAGGACTTTTTCTACTTCACCATATTGCAAATGTTCTTGCTTTTCTACATCATCCTCACCTTTGAGCCTGAGAAGCTCATTTAGAACAGGTGCTCGGAATTCAGCATTATTCAGGTTGGCAGTAGGCCAATAGTAAAGTTCGCCTGTGTGTCGGTCTAAATACCATTCGCCAGGTTGATCCAGTCCTTCAAGAACATTGTCTATGAAATATCTGTTTCGGCCGATTCGCCTGCCGATCCGACCGGTAAATGTTACTACCCTTTCGTCCTCGTCTAAATCGGAAACAATAAGTCTTGACTCGTTCCAGCTTTGATAAATCACAACCTCTACATCGGTGAGATTCTTGAAGTTTTTGAAGTGTTCATCCCTGTATTTCATGGCGTCCCTGCCGATATCCACTTCAGAGCGTTCAGTGTAATAAAATCCTTCACCGAGGTTAGGAATACGGGCACGTGTCTGGCGTTCACCATTGAGGAAGAGTTGCTTGAACATCCATTTGCCTTTTTTAACTTCATCAATAGTACAGACCATAATCTCGCCTTTGTACTTCTTCCATGAACCGTCAATTCCCCTGCCGCCGCTGATGATAGGTTCTTCATCTTTATACGCTGTGTAAGTAATGGGACAAGCTCTCGTCCCGGAATCCTCAACCGTAAATACAAGCGTCTCAGACAGCTCGTATAAACCGCCGCGGATGTAAACCATAACCGGTTTTGTCAGAGATCCCTTTTTCTTCATTGCACGGATGGCATCACGGGCTTTCTGTATCGTTGCAAAAGGCCTATCAATGCTGTCTCCCGCCCAGGCATCATTACCCTCAGAGGAGACATACAGTGCGATTTCTTTAGCATTTGCCATTGTTGCAAATGAACAAAACAATAATGCTACAATGACAATTGCCAACATTGGGGAATTTTTAAAGTGCTTCATAACAGGTTCCTCCTATTTTTTTTTGGATATTTCGAACAAACCACATATTATCAAACATAATATTGCTCCTTGCCGAGCCACTCTGGAACTAACAACCAAACCCCGTATACTATATTTCTTTTCAACCTGGTGCCTATAGCATCAAATGTGAGATATATATAGAATCCGAGTGTTGTATTGGAATTATATTCTATGGGACATAAATACGCAATGCTATTTTGTAAATTGCCTTTATTTTTGTGTAAGATTCATCATCCTCCATAACGACACATAGAAAGCTTCCGCCGAAGTTATACCCTTTACCGACTGCTTTACGCAGCATGCAAAATGCTCCGCGATAATAAATTTCAAAACAAGACCATCCGAAGTTTTTAGCGTGGGCCGGCAGCACTGACATCAATTGGCTTGATGCCAAGTTTATACGCAGCCGAATCCGGCGCCAAGCGCACAACACCTTGCTCGTAACTAGTTATCAAAGGGCTGGACAGGATGTTATCCCTTGTCCCTTTGAGCGGATAGGTATCCACCGACTCATATTCCCGTAATTTATGGCAAATCACATCTCCCTTTTCACTGAAGATAACATTGTTGGCAAAGGTAGTAAGTTCCTTAAAGTTCCTGATGATGAGCGGGCCGGTAGTATAAACCACGTTTTGCTCAAATACAAAATCCGATGACATATTGAATTCGAGACGGCTCTGGCCATCCATCCTGTTGATGAAGAAGTTATTACGGATGGTGTTCTTCGTTGCCTTGTGATTGTGGGAAGGCCAGATGATATTTACCGACAGATTGTTCTCTACCAGGCAGTTTTTACTGCGCTCATCGAGATAATAAGCACATACACCATAGTCGTCAAAAACATCGGCAGTGTCTCTGGCGAAGTTGCTTCTTATCACAACATCATCACCATCGATAACATAGATGCATCCGCCGTCGCGCAGTTCCTGCATTGTACGATAAATCAAATTGTAGTCGACCAGGTGCTCTTGCGCACCGCGGTATTTGTCATATCTGCTTCCGCAGTTAATGCCGGAGTAGGTAGTATCGTGAATTTCATTGTGGCTTATTAAGGCATCTCTTCCGATTACCCAGATGCCGATACCGCTGGGATACATAATCCCAACGTCGTGAACGTGGTTATCAGTGACGTTAGTTTTATCTCCGCCGCATCGTATACCGCCGGCGCCGGTATTGTACACATGACACTTTTCAACACTGACATTACCTCCTTTTGTAGCAATCCCATAGCCGCTTACATTAGAGATTTCCAATTCCTGCAGACGACAGTCCTCGACAAAACTCAAATCCACCGCGCCTTTGAAATTCATAGCTCCGAAACTGCCGGCTACAAGCGGTGTAGTCGTTACCGAAAGACTAATCCCGCGAATAGTTATATCACTGGCTGGTTTGTCCTCGGTGCCCTGAATAACAATAATAGATTCGGTGGTTGGGATAATCGCCTCAATTTCACCAACCTGCTCACCGGGCAAAGGCCAGTACACGAGTTTGCCCTCTGTGCGGTCGAGATACCACTGCCCCGGCTCTTTCATCCCCTCACGGACGTTCCAGACGATGTATTTTGTTACGTTGAACGCCCCTGCTGGAGAACCGGGCGGATTGGAAAAGGTCAACGTATGAGCATTAGTATCGTTTGAAGCAATGCCGACGAGCGATTCGTCCCACATATGATAAAGCCGAATCTCAGCATTATTTACGTCCAGCCATTTTCCAATGTCCTTGGGGTCATATTCCAACATTAACCGTTCCTCGTCCGTAGCTCTACGGCGCGTTCCATCCTCGTTTCGTCGTTCAAAGGCATTCCTATGGTTAAAAGTCCCTTTTTGCGGCAGCCTTGCCCGCCGGCATAACCGGTCGTTCACTACTAATGCACGAAAGTCCAGCTTTCGGTCTTTAACGCTTGGTATAGAGATAGAGTAGAAATTTTCGCCGTCCTTTTTCCAGCCCGACACTTTGCGACCACCGTACAGCACAACCTTAGCTCCCGGCGCTGCTTCAATTGTCAGGCCTGAATCTTTTGCGTTGAGTTCGAGCGGTTCCTGAAGAAAGTACCGGCTGGCCAGAACAATTATTCGCCGCGGCTGCTCAGGCTTCAGTTTTCGCGCTGCGTCACGTGCAGCTTGAAGTGTAGCGAAAGGCCCATCTGTCTTATCCGCATTGGGTCCGGGTCTGGTTCCTGACCAGGAATCATTACCTCCCGGCGACACGAAAAAATTGCCTTCTTTTACCAGGCCTGAAAACCTCATCTGCTCCGCCGCCTGAGACGAAAGTACACCCAACACAATGCACACAATCATCAAAACATATCTATACTTCTTCATTTTTTTCTCCTTATTCTTCATGTTTGAACTTATTGGGCTGTTACACTGAACCGCATGCCTGTCTGCTTATCTGAATCAACATCAGCCCGGCCAATGTACGCCTCAAAATACTCGTAGTCTTCATAGAATTCATATACAACCTCATCCTCGGCAACGCCGCCGAGAGTTTTGCTGACTTCTTTGAGATTGCTCAGATACATTACTTCTCTGTTTTCAGTTATTAGTCTCGGCTCAGCCCAGTCGTATTCGTCATAAGCGATATTTATCATCATCGAAGGCGGTGACAACCTAAGTAGTTTTGCTCCGCGTACCGACACTTTCACATACCTGGCACTATCGCCGGGGAAAATCTCGTCCGTTTTGAAAGGCACGGTTACTTTTTTAAATACCGCCGTAGCAACCGAACCAATCGGCTCACCATCCTTAAAGGCCTGTGCCATTATAGTAACAGGTCCGCTCAATTTCAAGGGCTCTGTATAAAGTATCGAGTTACTGCCGGGCGTTTCGCCATCTATCCTGTAGCGTAATTCAGCGCCTTTAGTGGGCGTTCTTAGCCTTACAGCAACGTCTTTGAAATCAGTAAAATACCCGCCCCCAGGCTCAATATTGGCACCGATATTTTTCTCCATAAAAGCAGCAACATAAGGTTCCACTTTACATGCCCGGGCCTCAATACCAACTTTAGCTGTCCTTAAACCTTTTGAGAGAGCCTCTAAAGTAATCTCTCCTGCGTCCCAGCCCGACTGCACGAAAACCATCATAAGACCGTTAAAAACCGGGTATGTTGTTCCTTTTTCCGGAATGTGACAGCCGGGGTCTCCGTTACAGACGCCGATTATTTTGCCATTGTCACTAATGCTGAAGCTGATTTCATTGTTTGCAGTTGGTACCACTCGGCCTTTATCATCAACAACCTCCACTGTCACTAACGAAACATCCATGTTGTCAGCTTTGATTTTAGTCCGGTCCGGTTTCAGCCGAATGGCCGCCGGCTCCCCTGTAGTCTCTATCTTCTTGGTAGCAACCAGCTTGTCTTCTTTATAGCCTTTGACCTCGATATAGCCAGGCTCGTATTCAGCCGTCCATTCGAGATGCGAATTTCGTGGCATTGTTTTCCTGCCAATACTCTCGCCATTGGCAATCAGCTCGACTTCGTCACAATTACTGTGACACCAAATCTCGATTTCCTGCCCCTCTTTTCCAGACCAGTTCCAGTGAGGCAGAACGTGCAGCACCATTTCATTACTCCACCAGCTCTGGTAATAGTAATAATTGTCTTTTGGAAAACATGTGTGGTCCATAATACCGCATTGAGAATGTAAAAGCGGCCAGCGTGACTCGCCGCCGTAATCCATCCCCGTCCACACAAATGTCCCTGCAAGCCATCGCCGAGAGTCAACGTTTTGCCACATTTGTTCTGCCGGAGCGCCAAAGCGGGCTGCGTTGCTGCGGTAATCATAGGCAGGATGACGACCCATCTCATCAGAACCATAAATCCCGCGAGTAGTCAAGGTGCAGCTTGATTCACTAAGAAGCATCGGCCTATTATCAAACTGCTCATGCATTGCCTCCACGTTTCCTCGATAATTCATATAATTGCATCCCAGAATATCAATCATCTGTGACACCGGGCTGTCCCATGCCCAGTTCAGCGCCAGTATCACCGGACGCGTTGGGTCAAGCTCACGAACTAACCGCTTCATACTGCTGAAAACCCGCTCTCCAATCTCTTTGCCCTGAATAACCATCTCCTCATTCCCGAGCGACCACATAATTACACTGGGATGATTGCGGTCACGCTTGACCATACTTTCCAATTGCTCCATTATTTCCTTCGAGCTGCCTGACATCCGGTTCTCGTTCATCACCACCATTCCAAGCTTATCACATGCCTGCAGGACCTCCGGAGCAACCCAGTTATGCGCCGTGCGCAGGGAGTTACACCCCATCTCCTTGAGTTTGGCAATACGGTATTCCTGAACACGGTCTGGTAAAGCAACTCCAACACCGCCATGGTCCTGATGCATACAGACGCCTTTTAGCTTTACCGGTTTCCCATTGAGGAAGAAACCCTCCTCTGCGTCAAACTTAATTGAACGAATCCCGAAAGTCGTTTCGTAAGCATCTATTATCTTACTGCCCTTTTTCACCGTCGTTTTCATAGTATACAGATTAGGGTAATCTACAGACCAGAGCATTGCGTCCCTGACTTTTACCTTTTGGGTGATTTCCTCATTTCCCCAGGTGCCTATTAACTCCTCGGATTTAACCGCCGCCGCTTGTTTACCGTCTGGAGCAACGATAGTCGTCTCCAGCTCAAAGTTTACTTTTCCATCCTGTTCGTTTAGGATTGTAGTTTTGACGGTTAGTTCAGCCGAGGCCTTATCGCCGTGTTGTTCAACCTCCGATGTGACGTATGTCCCCCAAAGAGCCATATGAACCGGATTGGTCTTTACGAGCCGGACATGTCGATAAATCCCAGCCCCTTCATAAGACCATAGCTCAGCGCCGCTGGCATCGACGCGCACAACCAATACATTCTTATCTCCGTAGTTAATATAATCGCTGACGTTGACACCAAAACTTGTGTAGCCGCTTTGATGATGCCAGACCGGATGGCCGTTCAGCCATACGTCACAGTCGCGGAACACGCCGTCGAATTCTATCGTAATCCTTCGACCTGAATCTTCCCTCGGTATCGCAAAGCTTTTGCGGTACCAGCCGATGGAATTTTCAGGATAGTTACGTCCAAGCTTCTTATAGGAATGCGACCGCATCCCGTCCCTGGCGGAGTCCAGCGCCACCGCCCAGTCATGAGGCAAATCAACCTCATCCCACTCATGGTCATCAAAATCAATATGCGGCGGCCCATTAGCACGCCCGGTCTTGGTTCGTACGACCGAATAACCAAAATCCTTATCTGCATCAGATAAATGCCCTAAGCTGAACTTCCACCCAAAATCCATCGATAGACGCTCACGACCCGCTTCTTCGCCATTAGCGATACAGACAAGAGCATATCCGCAAAGAAAAAAGAAAACAGAAATTGAAACTTTCTGTTTACAAAACTTCTTCTCAGTATTCATAGCTTCCTCCAAAAAAAAGGGTCTTCAAAACAGCAACCCCTTATTGAAAGTTTACCTAACATTGCTAAGATTCTAAAAGTCTCTAAAATACAAGAGCCGTCTAAAATTGCAACTGTCCCAAAAACCTCCCATTCATTTTCATTGGGACATAGCTATTCTATTCGTTCGGCAAGCTGATACTTTTAGTACGCCGCAGCATGGCGGGGTAGAGGCGCTTCCGGGTCGCCGGCACCGTGTAAAATGCCGGTTTCCTTATCTATCGTTATTACCGTTCTCATCTGCCAGAAGTCACTCAATCTAATCTTGTGGCCGCGAGATTTTAGCTCCTCAACAACATCAGGAGCAGTTTTGGTACCCATAGTCAACTTACCCAACCCAGGCGGTGTCTGGCTGAAAGAGCCCACTAAATGGTCCGTGGCGCATCTCGGTGTTGAAACCAGCTCCGGAGCTTTTAGCCCGAAATCGATGTAATTAGTAACAATTTGTAATGTACCCTGGTCCTGGGTGTCACCACCAGCAACGCTAACCGCCAGGACGGGCTTGCCATCCTTCAATACGATTGAAGGAGTCAATGTCATCCGCGGACGCTTGCCTGGCTCGACACAGTTGGGATGCCCTTCCCAGATATTCAGACTAACCATACGACCGCTCGTCCATATACCGGTATCTCCTGCCATCGGGCCCCAACCGCTGGGGGTGACAGCTATCACGTTGCCCCATTGGTCTGCTGCAAGACAGTTAGTGGTATCATGTTCGGATACAGATTTTAATCCCTCTTTGGTCCTTTTCTCATCCAGCAGCGGCTTGCCCGCTATGGGGTCGCCCGGCCTTTGAACCATCGAGGCAGTGCGCATATCAATCAGTTCTCGACGCATCCGTGTATATTCATCCGAAAGCAATTCATTTAACGGTACATGAACAAAAAGCGGGTCGCCATAGTAAACATCGCGGTCAGCTAATCCAAGCTTCATCGCCTCTACACAAAGATGTATCGTATCTGCAGATTGAAAACCCATTGATTTAAGGTCATAACCTTCGACTAACTTCAATGTCTGAAGTAAATATGGCCCCTGCGTCCATGTATTGCATTTATAAATAGTGTAGCCTCGATAGGTAGCTGTAACTGGCTCTTCGACTCGGGTAACATGCCTCGCCAGGTCAGTGTAACGAATCAAACCGCCGTTAGCCCGGCTCCAGGCATCAATCTCCCTGGCGATGGGGCCGCGATAAAAATAATCAGAGACTAATCTTAAACCGCGTTTTCGGTCTCTGGCTGTGTTTTCAACGTCAATAAGCCGGTGAATTGTCCGCGCCAGCTTTGCATGCCAATCCTTCTCGTGCTTATCCAGAAGACGCAGCGCGGGTTGAGCCACCTGAGCGAAACGCATAGTACCGTACCTGGACAGCAAAGTTACATAGGCGTCAAGAGGAGCAGGTACAGGCATCGCATGCATAGAATCATCTTTGATGGCACCTTCTTTTTCGAAGAATTCCAGAGTTGCCAAAGCCGGCGCCTCTCCCAAACCACTCAACGCTTCGACCACACCTCGCTTGGCATCGTAGACAAGAATACCCAATTCGCTGCCGAAGTTGAACTGGTCGTTGTCAGTTACATTCAAGCACATTAGTGCCGCTACAATTGCATCAGCGGCATTGCCTCCTTGTTTGAAAATCTCCAGGCCCCCCTCTGCCGAGCCGGTTCGTCCTGCTACTACAACGTTCTTTCCTTTCGCATGCCAATTTAGCTCGTCCGCATCTGCTAATGCATATACGGCAAATACTATGCATACAACAACAATTAAATGCATTGCTTTCATAATATTTCTCCTAAACAAATTAGTTTTAAGTTGTGTAGTTAGTAGTTATCAGTGCTTTAGTTTTTTATCTCCAAAGCCGTAACTCCTAAATGTTCAACCCAGCCATTATCAAACCATTCCTGATTTTCACCTTGGGGACATTCTAATGCAGATTTATACACATGTTCACCAAGACAGATTGCGCAGCATCCACAAAAAGTACCATCCGAGGCCTTAAGGTCCTTTTAAAGTATAGCTTAATTTCCTACTGTTGCCGTGACGGTTACTGAATCGACGTCCTCTGAGCTATCCAGGTTCTCGACGGACACCTTCGCAAACTTCACGCTGGGTTTGAATTCAACCGTTTTCTTGACGGTCTCGCCCGGCTCGACCGGGAGATCAATGGTGTATAAATCCACGGTGTCACAGTCCACGCCGTCGGTACTTGCTCTCACGTGAAGTCGAAGACCGGCTCTTGCGTCATCGTCATAGGTGCACTCGGTGGTAAGAGCGAGTGTTGAAGCCGCCTCAAGGCCTATGGGAAGGCATTCTGCCAATCTCGTACTTTGCCCACCGTCTAATGAGATGTCGTGAAGTATCGGGAAGGCTATGTTGAAGTGCGGGTCTATTGTAAGAACTTGAACTGCTAAGTCTTCGGTCTGCCAGCCAGGGAAGCTTTTAAGACCCCGAGCTGTGCCTTCGCCGGTATAGTACCTCAATGTGTGAAAGACATAAATATATGCACCCTCGACAAAACAATGGACCTCTGCAAAGCCTGAAGCGTCCGGAATCCTACTCAGAGGAACAACCGGGTTGGCTTGATACTTGTGCCAGTTGATTGCGTCGAAACTCCAGGCGTAGCCCAGAGACTCAACTTTCCGGGCCTTTGTTCCGCCGTATATGCAGTGGTAGACGCCTTCATGATACCTGGCAGCGGCTTCTGAGAACCCGCCATCGTCCCAAGCACCCCAGTCACCGTTAGTCATAACAGGATTCCATTCATATTTCTTCCAGGGCCCTTCGGGTCTGGGAGCAGTGGCTAAACAGAACGGCCCTTGATCCTCGACGTCGGTAGGAGCCTGGACGAACATATAGAACGTATCACCGATTTTGGTCACACTGCCTGGATAATTACCGCCCTCCTCTTCCCATGACATAATAGGGTTACCTTCATACTTCTTCCAGGGTCCCAGCGGATTATCTGCTGTAGCTAAGCCCATTTCACCGGCCCAATACCACATATAGTAAGTTGCATTTCGTTCCCTGATGTTATAGGCACCCTCTTTCATAATAACGGCACAGGCGTCCCCCCAATGGTCCCACTCGCCTTCTTCACCAAGTTCCAGTACAGGATTGTCCTCGTACTTGGTCCAGGGGCCGAGAGGATTCTTGGCTGTGGCTACGCAAATCCGATAGCTACCGCCATAGTCATCGACATGGCTTATTGCATGGTAGTACCAGTACCAGGTACCGTCGGTGTCCTTCAGGACGTCGCAAGATTCCAGGACACTACTATCAGGCGCGGACCTATCAGCGCTTGGCACAATAGCCGGGCTGGGTCCAAGAATGTGAATTAAGGGCCTTTCAGCGAAGATATTCTTCGTCGGAGCCACATTATTGGCGGTGGCCATTGTTGCAAATGAGCAAACCAATAATGCAACAATGACAATTGCCAACATTGGGGAGTTTTTAAAGTGCTTCATAATAGTTCCTCCATAAAAATTGTTTACATTTCTTATACGAACAGCTTCGTTATCTTAACTAATCTTTCTTTTGCAATACTGCAAATATTTAGAGCCACTAGTTCTGTATGCGATATTTTATGATATGTACCTTGAATAAGATACATGCCCCATCCGTGAGGTTAATCAGAATTATATTTGATAAAGTATGATCAAGCAAATTTTTAAAAATATCCCCTGGTTCATAACTTGAACAACAATTTTATGACAATGAGATAAGTGCTGCTCAGGTAAAGAGATACGGTTTTTTATTAATCGTGCGCACAAGCGGCTGTGTGCCACAGAACGACAGAAATACAGACCATAGTAAAAGACAAAAGAAGCCCTTCAATCCTTTAGGGGCAAGATTAAGCCAAGTTGGTAAACACAATCTAATCCTGACCCAACGTTGCTATCACCTCTATATCCTTAACATCATGCACTTTGTCCGGATTTTCTACTACGACTTTAATAAACATTACCTTAGCATCCAACGCAAAAGTTTTGCTCACTCTTTGTCCGGGTGCAGATAGAATATCAAAGCTGTATAACGGCTCCGTGTCATATTTGAGACCATCCCAGCTTGACAGGATGTTCACCCTTACTCCTGCTTTTGATTTAGCATCATAGCTGCATTTAACTGTAAGGGAAACATCTGAGATATTCTCAAGACTGATTGGTGGACAGGATGCAAGCTCACTCGATGTCCCCGTTGCCAGAGAATCCATTGAAAGCACCGGCATTGCCAAACGAAATGGCGTCCGAGTTGCAAGAATCTGGACACCCAGATCCTCGCCGCCTTTGGAAATATAACGCAACGTGTGATAAGCATAATAAAAAGGAGGCTCCCAGAGAGCGTGTATTTCCGCAAAAGCAGAAGCATCAGGATTCCTTTCACGCAGAGCAATGGGATTGCGGCTGTATTTGAACCAGTTGAATCCATCGAAGCTGTAGGCGTAACCGATGCTTTCAAGTTTTCGCCACTTCGTACCGCTGTATAACATGTGAAATACTCCATCGTGATATAGAACTCCTGCTTCTGAGTAGCCGCCGTCATCCCATGCTCCCCAGTCACCTGCGGCAATCACTGGTTTATCTTCATATCTTCTCCATGGCCCCTCAGGTTTATCTGCCGTTGCTATATAGATGTGGCCCTGGTTCGGTGACGTTGAGCTTACAACATATACCGTGTACATATAGTATTTGTCCTTGACCTTCACCACCCCTCCGACAAAACCAAACGGCTCAGGCATAATCGGGTTGCCCTCGTACTTTGTCCATGGTCCCAAAGGATCTGATGCATACGCAAGACCTAATCGGCCCTCCTCCATCTTTCCGGGCCTTGGTGGAATACGAGAGTAATACCACATGTAATACTTGTCACCCTTTTCTTTTAACACTGCTGCGCAGGCAACATAACCAGCGTCCCAGCTTCCCTTTGGACCGGAGTCTAAAATCGGATTCTTTTCATACTTTGTCCAGGGACCAAGGGGATGTGAAGCTGTTGCAACTCCTATTCGATATCCAAGATGAGGCCACAGCTCATCATCTAAAGGCTGGGCATGATAATACATATAGTAAGTTTCTTCGTCCTTAAAGACAGTGCAGGTCTCTAAATTATGTTCATCCCAGGCACCGGGGCCGCTACCGACCAGGATTGGATTAGGACCTGGAATTTGAATGAATTCAGTCATCTCTATCGCCATTTGACGCGCCGCTGCATCGGCAAATCTGTCTTCACCATAAACCGTACCCGAAATTGCCACAGCCCAAACTACAGAAACTGTCAGCATTGTCATAAATTTTTTGTAATTCATTTTCATACCTCTAATAAATTAATCAAACATATCATCTTAAACTAACTTTTACCATATCAGTCTCAATCCTTGAACTGAACCGGCTATATATAAATATAGCAGAGATTTATGATTTTCTCTACTCTTATCTTCGACCTCTCAAGCCGACCCTGGAAAGGTCAATCGGTTTAAATCCCAGTTCAAATGCGGGAGAGTCAGGTCTTAAGGAATAGTTATCGTTTTCCGGGTCAACAAATAACGGGTCGGCAATAATGGAGTGCGTGTCGAAACCACGCTTCTGCCAGTCTTCAAATGTATCAACACCAGGCAGACCTGTAATTACCATGTCTTTACCCTTGGTGTGGAATATAAGATTATAGTCTGATTCCATTGGTAAAGACCTTTCATTAACTTTGTAAAGGACTGCACCAGGGTCTGAAAAAGAGATGATATTTCGCAGTAACCTTATTTTCTCGTGTTTAAGTTCTGCCGGATTAGCGTAATTTAATTGGTGCATTTCTCCTTCTATAAAGATATTGTTGAAAATTGTATTATTTTTATGGTTTTGCCACACAATTTGACCCCCCTGGGCTCTATACACAACATTATTTTCAACCAGACAGTTTCTTGTATCGCACCCAAGATGAATGCCGTATGCTGTAGATCCTTGACCTTCAGGATGAGTCCAGACATCATGAATGAGATTATTTCTTATAGTAATGTAGTCATCGCGTACAAAAATTCCCCCGCCATCATTCATGCCATGCATCACATCGTATATTTCGTTGTATTCAATAATCAAACCCTGTTCCTGGTTTCTTCTTTCGCGTTCCTGTCCGTAAGCAGTAGCAAAATGACGCCCGTAAATGCCGGAATGTGAGGTGTCATGTACCAGATTGTTTGCAATCAATCCGCCACCGTCATCAATATTTATTCCAACTGCAGAGTGAAAGACCGAACCGCAATGATAGACATGATTATACGAAATTATGTTGCGATGCTTGCCATAACTTCTGGTGATAATACCTCCGCTTCCGGTATCATATATCTTATTCCCGATTATATGGTTGCCGTCACCTGTCAAATCCACACCGTACGTACCGACGTTTCTTACGGTGTTATCTTCGAAAACGCAGTCGCTTACTCCCTTCATCGTTATTGCTGCTGGAAACCATATATCACCGGGATCTCTGATGGTGGGAATACCTTCTCCCGGCAGTATATAATCCACATCGCAGAAAGTAAGGCCGCGAATATTGATGTATTGAATATGGTTCTTCTTTTTTACATCACCCTCAAACCTGACAAGTTCATTCAAAATGGGTGCTCTCAGTTCAGCATGTTCTAAGTCAGAAGGGGGCCAATAGTAAAGCTTGCCATCATGACGGTCCAGATACCATTCCCCGGGCTGGTCAAGACCTTCAAGAACATTATCAATGTAATAGCGGTTGAGGTAACTACCTGATCCCAATCTCCTGCCGATAGGACCGGTGAACGTGACTATTCTTTCTTTCTCGTTAATATTCGATACTGGGAGCAGTGATTCGTTCCAGATATGAAATATTACAACCACTACATCATTGAGATTCTTCCATTTTTTGAAGTGGCCTACCCGATATTTCATGGCATCCCTGCCCAGATCTTCTTCAGTTTCATCTGGTCTATAAAAAGTGTCATTTTCATTAGGAAAACGGGCACGTGTCTGGCGTTCACCATCGAGGAAGAGTTGTTTGAAACTCCATTCGCCTTTTTTAACTTCAGGAATAGTACAGACCATAATCTTTCCTTTATATTTCTTCCATGATCCGTCGATTTTCCTGCCGCCACTGATAATGGGCTTTTCATTTTGATAAGCTCGATAGGTAATCGAGCAGGCGTTCGTTCCGGAATCTTCCAGGGTAAATACAAGAGTTTCAGAAAGTTCATATGTACCGCCGCGGAGATAAACCGTAACCGGTTTTGTCAGCCCTGACCTTTTCTTGATTGCCCGGATGGTATCACGCGTTTTTTGTATGGTCGCAAACGGCTTATCAATACTGTCTCCCGTCCAGGAGTCATTGCCCTTAGGTGAAACGTAAATGGCTGTTTCTGCCGCACTTGCCATTGAAACAAATGAACACAGTAATAATGAAAGAGCAACAACCACCAGCATTTGTGAATTCTTAAAACACTTCATAATAAACCTCCGAACGCTTTCTATATTTCAAAAACAAAAATTGCTCACAATCTTTTTTATTCTTACTTCACCTATCTACATCTCAAGCCGACCCTGGAAAGGTCAATCGGCTTAAATCCCAGTTCGAATGCGGGCGAATCAGGTCTTAATGAGTAGTCATCGTTTTCCGGGTCCACAAATAACGGGTCGGCAATTATCGAGTGTGTGTCCAGACCGCGTTCCTGCCATTCCTCAAACGTAGTAACGCCTGGAACCCCCCTAATCCTGAGTTCTTTACCTTCCGTGTGGAAGATAAGATTGTAGTCTGATTCCATAGGAACAGACCTTTCACCGTCCGCATCGTACAGGACCGCGCTGGGACTTGAAAAACATATTATGTTTCGGAGCAGCCTGATTCTCTCATGGCCATGTTCACCTGGGTTGCTGTAGTTGTACTGGATGTTTGTACCATCCACAAAGATATTGTTGAAGATAGTGTTGTTCTTATTGTTTTGCCACACAAGCTGGCCGGCTTCAGCCCTGTAGACGACATTGTTCTCGACCAGACAGTTTCTGGTATCACAGCCAAGATAAATACCCCATCCGGGACTTCCCTGGCCTTCAGGGTGCGACCAAACATCGTGAATGAGATTGTTCCTGATGACGACATAGTCGTCGCGAATGAATATCCCCGCACCATCGTTTATCTCATGCATCACGTCATATATTTCGTTAAACTCAATAATTAGGCCCTGTTCCTGGTTCCTCCTCTGGAATTCCTGCCCGTAGTCCGTGGCGAAATGACGCCCATATATGCCTGAATGCGATGTGTCATGAACCAGGTTGTTCGCGATCAAACCTCCACCGTCGTCGATATTGATTCCGACGGCGGCAGGAAACACGGAACCGCAGTGATGGACATGGTTGTAGGAGATTACGTTGCGGTGGCGTCCGTAACTTCGGGTGATTATTCCGCCGCTGCCGGTATCATAAATCTTATTGCCTATTACGTGAATCGCATCACCTGTGAGATCCAGACCGTAAGTGCCCACGTTTCGAACAGTGTTATTCTCAAACGTACATTCGCTGACGCCCTTGAGGGTAATCGCTGAAGGGAACCATATGTCGCCTGGATCCCGGATCGAGGGGATACCTTCGTCCGGCAATATGTAATCGGCATCGCAGAAAGTCAGGCCGCAGATGGTAATGTGCCGAACGTAGTTCTTCGCTTCAACGTCCCCCTCAAACCGGACGAGCTCGTTCAGGACGGGTGCTCGCAGTCCCGACGGATCGTCTTCGTCGACGGGCCAGAAGTAGAGTTTTCCTTCATGCCGGTCGAGATACCACTCTCCCGGCTGGCCCAACAGTTCTAGGGCATTCTCGACGTAGTAGCGGTTTCCACCAAGCCGCGGTCCGATGGGGCCCGTGAGTGTTACAGTCTGCTGTTCTTCGTTGATCTCTTGAATGATCAGTCTGGATTCATTCCACTTGTGGTACATGAGGATTTCAACATCGCCGAGATTATTCCATTTCTCGATATCGCCCGGCTTATATTTGAAATCACCCCGACCCCCTGCGTCCGCAATCCGAAAGTAACCGTCATTCGGCGTGCGTGCCCGCGTTTGTCTTTCACCGTTCAGGAAGAGCTGTCTAAAGCTCCATTTGCCGGCTTTGACCGCGGGAATGTCACAGACCTGTATCCGGCCTTTGTAGTTTCTCCATGGACCGGCTATCTCTTTCCCGCCGCTGATGACAGGTTCTTCATCTTTATGCGCTGTGTAGGTAATCGGACAAGACTCGGTGCCGGAATCCTCTAGCGTAAAAACAAGGGTCTCGTCCAGTTCATACAAACCGCCGCGGATATACACCGTAACCGGTTTTTTCAGCTCGCCTTTTTGCTTCATTTTGCGAATTGCATCACGCGCTTTCTGTATGGTCGCGAATGGTCTGTCAATACTGTCTCCCGTCCAGGAGTCATTTCCCTTAGGGGAAACGTAAAGGGCAACTTCTGCAGTGTATGCCACCTTAGCAAATGAACACAGCAATAATGAAAGAGCAACAACCACCAATATTTGTGAATTCTTAAAACATTTCATAATACACCTCCAGAATTTTAAAAAGATATTACATACTCAAATTCATTTTGTTCTCAGTTTTTATTTCTTCCTCTCAGGCCGACTCTGGAAAGATCGATGGGCTTGAATCCCAGTTTAAATGCGGGAGAGTCGGCTCTCAATGAATAATCATCATTCTCAGGGTCAACAAATAATGGGTCTGCAATAACCGAGTGGGTGTCAAAGCCACGCTTTTGCCAATCTTCATATGTTTCGACACCCGACAGACCTGTAATTGACATGTCTTTATCCTTGGTGTGGAATATAAGATTGTAATCTGATTCCATCGGCAGCGATCTTTCGGCTTCATCACCATATCCAAAATAGTAAAGGACCGCATCAGGGCTTGAAAAGTAGATAATATTTCTAAACAACCTTATCTTCTCGTGGGGCCCACTAGTGTAATTGACTTGCGCCTGGTCTCCTCCTACCCCATATGCTTCTACGAAGATGTTGTTATAGATTGTATTGTTTTTCTGGCTGTGAAACACAACTTGCCCCCCCTTGGTTCTATACACAACATTATTCTCAACCAGACAGTTTCTCGTTTCACAACCAAGGTAGATACCCCACGCAGTACTTCCATGACCTTCAGGAAAGGGCCAAATATCATGAATCAGATTATTTCTTATTACAATGTAGTCATCACGAACAAAGATACCTCCACCATCATTCATACCATGCATCGCGTCGTAT